>NZ_LWMW01000001.1 GCF_001639285.1 Methanobrevibacter cuticularis
TTTAACCACATTCACCGAAAGATTTAATACATCATCATTCAATAATATCTTATGTGGTGTGTTGTTTTTTGTTTGCATACATAATAATACACACCACCATAATATTAATACTTTACGAACTACTGATTATAATAATAATTTCAAATAAAATAATTATAGTATGAAATTTAATTTGATTGGTGTTAATATTGATATTAAGGTTTATTAGAATTTTATTCAAGATTTAATTAAATAAAATTCATATTTTAATAACTTAAGAATATACTTTTTTTACATATTATAAGATCCATTATTACTTTATTAACAATAATATCTTTAATTAATGTTTATTTTTAATTTTATAGCTAAAGTATTATTTTAATAAACATTAAAGCTATTTAAAAATTTAAATAATAATAATCAATTAATATTATTTTTAATATAGGAATTTAAGAAACACAACAAAGTTAATTAAGATTATTTCTTTAATATTGTAGTTTAAATTGATATTTCTAATATTATATCCTAAATCAATATTTGATAATCTTTAATAAAACTATAATAATAAATATAGAAAAACTTATTAATTATTTGTAATAAACATAATAATCATTATCATAATTATAATAAATTTATATTGAAATATTTTTTAAATAAATTTTGTCTATAATTCCTATATAAAAAATATATAAAAATGTGTTAAAATGTCTAAATCAAATATAATCATTAAAGATAGTGTTCATGGCAATATATCCTTAAATGAATTTGAAGTTAAAGTAATGGATTTTCCTCAAATTCAACGACTTAGAAGAATAAAACAATTAGGTTTTATATCTTTAATTTATCCTGGAGCTAACCATTCTAGATTTGAACATTCAATTGGAACCATGTACCTAGGATCTAAATTAGCAGAATACCTTGAACTATCTGACTATGAAAAAAGATTGGTTAGGATTTCAGCCATGCTTCATGATGCAGGACATGGTCCATTTTCACATGTTTCTGAAGCTGTTTTGGATGTTAAACATGAAGTTTTAACTTCAAAGGTAATTAAAAATACAACATTGAATGATGTATTAGAAGAAGAATTTGACACCAATGAAATTGTAGACATAATAACTGGAAAAGGTCCTTTTGGACCAATTGTATCAGGAGAACTCGATGTAGATAGGATGGACTATTTACTTAGAGATTCTCACTACACTGGGGTTGCTTATGGAATCATAGATGTGGATAGAATAATAAATAGTTTAAAGCTAAATCAATACTTAATATTAGATATAAAAGGAGTTCAAGCTGCTGAAAGGGCCCTTGTTGCTAGATATCAGATGTATCCAAGTGTTTATCAACATCATACAACTAGAATTGTTAATGCCATGTTTCGAAGATGTTTGAAACGAATGATCAATAACAAAATAGTAAATAGTGAAGACATGTATAAATACGATGATACTGACATAATAGCTATTTGTAGAAATGGAGAAGGTTTTGTTAAAGATATTATGGATAGAATTGATAATAGAAATCTTTTAAAAAGTATTTGTTCTACTAGATTAAATGAATTTGAGAATCCTCAAGATATTTTTAAAATACCTAAGAAAGATCTTATAAAATGTGAAGAGGATATCAGCGAAGCTACAGGTATAGATAAAGATTACATAATTTTGAACATTCCAGAATATCCTAGTTTTGATGAAATGAAAACTCAAGTAGCTCTTGATAATGAATTATATCACTTAAGTGAAATTTCAAGCATTGTTGGAGCACTTAGAACTGCAAGGTTTAATTATCCTGATATTTGTGTTTATGTACCAAAGGAAGAAAAAGAGAAATTTAAAAAATTTAAATTGGAAGATTATCTCGATCTCCCTGAAAAAGCAGAAAATAAATTTGATACCATTCATAGTCATCAATCAAAATTATTTGATTAATAAATTATAATTATTTAAGTTATTATTTGATTAATAAATTATAATTATTTAAGTTATTAATTGATTAATAAATTATAATTATTTAAGTTATTATTTGATTAATAAATTATATTTAAGTTATTAAATAGGGACTGTCAATTTGTTAGTTGATACAATTTTTAAAATTGAATTTTAAGCTTGAATTTACAAATACTTGATTTTTAGAAGAGAAATTTTTCTTACCAACTAACATTTTGACAGTCCCATTAAATATATGAAAATAAAATATATGAAAATAAATAAATAATCATAAAATAAAACTAGAAAAATAAAATCAATCATAAAATAAATTAAACCAAATAAAAAAAATGTGAAGTTAAATCATGATTATTGTAGCTATTACTGGTGCAAGTGGAGTTATTTATAGTTTAAAATTACTTAAAGCACTGCAAAAATTAAAAATAGAAACTGGAGTTATTGTTAGTGATCCTGCTAAAATAATACTAGATTATGAATTAAACAAGAATATTGAAGATGTAAAAAAAATAGCTGATTATTATTATGAATCAAATGATTTAACCGCATCAATAAACAGTGGTTCCTTTAAATTTGATTCATTAGTCATAGTTCCTTGTTCTATGAAAACGTTATCTGCAATAGCTAATGGATATGCTAATAATGCAATTACTCGGGTAGCTGATGTAGCTTTAAAGGAAAAACGAAATACTATTATAGTACCTAGAGAAACACCTCTTAGAACCGTTCATTTAGAAAATATGGTAAAAATCAGCAAAGAAGGAGGTATTATTCTTCCAGCTATGCCTGCATTCTACCATAATCCCAAAAATATAGATGAAATTTGTGATTTTCTTGTTGGTAAAATATTAGATTCACTAAAAATAGATAATAACGAATTTAAACGATGGAAATAGTAAAATAAAGCTATTATTGAAAGTTAAATATTTAATTGATCATTTATCATTATCTAATTATTAAATACTCTTAAATAATCAGAATAATTATTAATTATATATAAAAAGTTTATATATAAATTATAATATATATAAAATATATATCATTAATATAAAAAATTAATTAG
>NZ_LWMW01000002.1 GCF_001639285.1 Methanobrevibacter cuticularis
AATTATAATCTTCACCATTTAAAGTACCATTAATGATAAAATCCGGTAAATTCTCAACACCAGTATTATCAAGAGTAGTATTCAATACTAACAGATAAAATCTAAGCTTATCACCAAAATGAACATCATCCAAACTACTAGAGTTAGTAATATTCAAAATATAATGATTACTAGTAGTAATACCCATAATTTTACCAGTTATATCGTTAGCTCCCCACCAATTAAGATTCGCATCTATACCACTAGTCATAGTTGGAATACTCAAACCAGTACCAGCTAAAACACGATTATAATTGATAGTAACATTATTTACAGAATTAAGACCAGTAGCAAAATTAATACCAGTACCACCAGTTGTTCCAGCAAAAATATTATTACCAGAAACAAAAATATCACTCAAATCAACAGAATTAAGATTAACAAAACCAATACCAATACCAGTAGCGTTAGTAGCATTAATAGTATTATTCACTACAGACAAACCACTAAAACTTAGATTATTATTACAGTTAACATATATACCATAGGAAACAACCTTAATATTGTTATCAGTGAAACTGATAGTATTGTTGCTGGTTTCTGCACGAAGATGAACACCGTATGTTGTTCCTATGATGTTGTTGTTGGTTAAGGTTATAGTGTTGTTGCTGGTGTGTGCATACATATAAACACCATAGCCTGATGTTCCTGTGATATTGTTGTTGGTTAAGGTTATAGTGTTGTTACAATTGGTGTATGCATCCAGAGCAAAACCGTATGTTGTTCCTATGATATTGTTGTTGGTTAAGGTTATGTTGCTGCTACAATTGTTGTATACAGACAGAACAACACCGTATGTTGTTCCTGTGATATTGTTGTTGGTTAAGGTTATGTTGCTGCTACAATTGTTGTGTATATTCGTATAAACACCATAGTTTGATATTCCTGTGATGTTGTTATTGGTGATAGTCATAGTGTTGTTACTATTGGTGTGTGCATCCAGAAAAACACCACGGAATGCTCCTGTGATATTGTTGTTGGTTAAGGTCATGTTATTGTTGCTGGTGTATCCATACAGATAAACAGCGGATGCAGATGTTCCTGTGCATGTGATATTGTTGTTAGTGAAGGTTATAGTGTTGTTACAATTGGTGTATGCATCCAGAGCAAAACCGTGTCCTGATCCTGTGAGGATGTTGTTGGTAAAGGTTATAGTATTGTTACTATTGGTGTGTGCAAACAGATAAAGACTAGATCCGGATGTTCCTGTGATATTGTTGTTGGTGAAGATTATGTTGTTGTTGCTGGTTTCTGCATACATACCAACACCCTGTGAGGATGTTCCTGTGATGTTGTTGTTTTCGAAAATTAGAGTATTATTACAAGATGTAACATTGAAACGTATGCCCATCGAGTTAGTTGTACCGTTACCTAGGATATTGTTACCTTTAACTGTAATTTTAACAACTGAGCCATCTGTGGCGTTTACATATACAGCACCATACGTATTGTTGTTTACAGTAGAAATTATAGTATTATTTTCCAATAATACACCAGTTAATGAATCACCAGATAAATGGATGCTTCTATCGATTGTACTTATATTACATCCAATAACTGATAAATTGCTTGTATTTGAATTAATTGCTGTGTTATATCCACTCATATTCAAATTAACTATTTTTACGTTCGGTGCTGTGATATTAAATAGTGTGCCAGTATTGGGACCTTTTATGTTCACTTGGCCGTTTGAGGATATGTTAACGCTTCTTGAAACATTTAAACCAGTGATAGTGTTATAATCTCCTGCATCAAAAACAACCTCATTATCAGTTGCGGTTGTATTACTGAGGAAATTCTGAATCTCATCATTAGTAGAAGAACTATTAAAGTTTGCAGCACTAACACCAGATAAAAGTGCAAAGAAGCACAAAAAAACAAAGGTTAGAAGTACTAGATTCCTTAAATGAGTTCCACTAGGAAAACAAATATTCTTTTCAAACTTAGCAGCTATTACATTTTTATTTTTCATTATCATATTTTTTTCACCTCCAAAATGAAAAAATTCTTTTTTAAAATTTTGATTAATGGATTATGAAATATAGAAATTATAGACCTATATGTCAAATAACTATCTAAAAGACAAAGCTCAGATTAATTATAGATGATTATATTATTATTACCAGAACTATGATCATTTTTTATCTATCAAAAACCCATTAATCAGAGAAAAATTCCAAAAAAAGAAATTTAGTTAAAATAAACTAATAGAACCTTTCTCTCATCAATGAACCCCAAAAAAATAATAAAATAATATACATAATTAATTCACCAATTATCATCATCATGTAATTATACTTCAATACTAAACATTACACCAATATATATATATATATACCATTCAAATCATGAATAACTATTCTAACTTACATAAATATTATATAAATAATTAATACCATATATAATTAACCATTATAAAAACACGAACTATTTATAATAAAAATAATTGACTATTATAAAAATACGAACTATTTATAATAAAAATAATTAACCATTATAAAAATACGAACTATTTATAATAAAAAGCTACTAAAAAATAGTATATATACAATAATATAAAAATTATAATAATAATTCAATCAAAAGAACAAATGATAAATAAACAGTGAAAAAACAAACCTATTAACCAAAATACGTGACCAACTATAGTCCTGAAAATAAAGTTTCTAATTAATGTATATGTCGAGCCAATTTTCTACTAATGTTCTGGAATTGGCGTAGATATAGAAATATCGCGAAAATTCCGTCATTAAAAACATTTCATCTTCAACATATGTAACTGACAATTTATCTTTTATAGAGTACCAAACTCGCTCTATGGGATTAATATCAGAAGCATACTTT
>NZ_LWMW01000003.1 GCF_001639285.1 Methanobrevibacter cuticularis
ATTAACACTTATACCATCAGCTAAAACATTAAAAGCATAATCACAAACACCACCAACACTAGTCCCATTTAACAAAACACCAAAATCAGAAACAATATTAATAGACCTAGAAACATCCAAACTAATATCGCTATAACCCCCATTACCTGTTTTAGAAAAAACCAAATCACTAATACTCAAATTATTATTAATTAAATCCTGAATATCTTGATTAGACCAAGACTCATTAACATAAAAAGTAGCTGCACTAACAGAATTAACAAATGATAAACAAATGAAAAAAAGTAGCAAAGCTATTAAAGTTTTTTTAAAATTAAATTTCATAATAAACACCTAAAAATTATTTAACACTAATATCCAACTAAACATTACCCCAATAAACTTTTTCAATACCATCAACTGTGATATTTTGAAATGCAATATACCAAGTACCAGAAATATTGACTAACTTAAATGTATCTAGAATGTAACTTGTATAATACTCAATTGCTTCAATTGTACACCATTCAGGATCACTTAAATGCCAACCTAATTTTATATTTCCTTGATAAATAATTTTACCCTTATTATCATGAAGAATGACTAATGCGGGGTTTTTTGGATCTGTTGGATCGGCAGTTGGTTGAGCACAAATCCAATTATCATCAAAATGAAATGGAATACCATATTCTATGGAAAAAGAAGTTAAAAGAGTATTAGACCATGCATGTCCTTTTATAGATCCACTAATATTGGCTATTTTTGAGGTATATTTTGCAGGTATATTAACTGCTCGTAGAAGTGCAACAGTTAAATGAGCTTGATCAGCACAGTTACCAAATTTAGAATGTAGTGTTTCTAATGCACCTTGCATTGTATTTCCATATTCCTCATATTTAATACTATATTGAACCCATTTTAGTATAGCATTCGCTACAGCAAAATCAGATTTATCAGAACAATTAGCTTTTATACGATTAGCCAATTCAATAATCTCTGGATTATTTGATTCAGAAAATTCAGATGGTAAAACATATTTAGAGAAATCTTCTTGTACAACTTTATGTAATGTTTCTGTAACTGGTTGATTGTAATATTTTACACTCGAAATAAGTTTTCCGTTTTTATCATATTTAAAAACTTCTTTAGTTCCTTTATAAAACTTGTAAGTAGTACTATTCTGATAATTCCATCTATATTTCTCTTTAAGATTATTATTAGAAAGTAAAATCCATTGCACTTGATCATCCACAGATATAGTTTTCTGTCCAACTTCAGTAAAATTGGGATAAATATAATATGTATAGGTAGATAGATTAAAAACTTCATTACCTACAATTCCATGATAGTTAATCTTATAATCAACAGTGATATTTTTATTTGTAACAACTTTAGCTGTTATTTCTGTATGATCATTTTTAGCTTTAATTAAATCACTCCATTTAGTTACAACTTTAGTGCTACCTTCATAGGTAGTTGTTGAGAAGGGAGTACGAGATTGAATTTGAAGTTTATTTACTTTATTGATAAGTTTATTAACTTCAGTTATTTTGTTCTTTTTGGATTTTTTGGTTAAATCCTTACTATTATAGATTGTTTTCTTAAGATCTTTAAGTTGAGAAGAGTAACTTTTCTTTTCAGAAGAAGAAGCAAAAGTTCGCTTGCTATTAATAGTTTTATTTAATGCACTTAATGACTTGGTTTTTTTAGTATTAATAGAACTTAAGACCTTATTCGCCAACTTATTAAAATCATTTTTATTCGTTTTACTTAATTTGCTTTTTTTAACATCTTTTAAATATTGTTTTATTTGTTTTTCATAATTTAGAACTTTAGAATATCCTTTATAATCAGATACTTTAAGTTTTTTAAGACTAGATTTTATATTAGTTAAGTAAGATTTCTTCAAAGATTTATAAGAAACTTTAACAGTAGCTTTCTTTTTTGGTTCACCTTTTTTATCATATAAAACAGTGATCTTTAAACTTGAACTTACGGCACTTGATAATGTAGGTATTTTAATCTCAGCTACACCAGCAGATGATGATTTTGAAGTGTATTTTTTATTATTAGCTTCAATTATCATGGTCACTCCACTAGCTTTATTAGATTTATTAATACTAAGGCCATCTTTTACAACATTATTAGTAGTAGTATAAATGGCATTTAATAAATTATCACCACAGGTCAAATAAGATTCAACTACTACCTTATCACCTTTAATAACATATTTTGGAGCTTTAACACCAAGAGAGAAAATTTTAGCTTTATTATTAACAAAATTAACCTTACTCAATCTTAAAACACCAGAATTGTAAATACCACTTCCATAAATAGCACTATTACCACTAATGGTCCCACTAGTAACATTTAAAGAATTAGTAGAATAGATAGCCCCACCATTAGCACTTGCTTTATTAGTAGCTAGATTAGTTGAAGAAATAGTTAAAGGAGAGCTTGTATAAATTGCTCCTCCGTTTTTAGCAGAATTACTAGTAAATTTAGAACTTCCAGTTACAGTAGACAGAGAACTACCAGATAAAAATAATCCGCCACCATTACCTTTTGCAGTATTTTTATTAAAAGAACTAGAACCTATAGAAAGAGTATTAGTCGAATAAATAGCTCCACCATCAGTACTGGCTTCATTACTATCTAAATTACTTGAAGAAATAGATAAAGGAGAACTAGTATAAATTG
>NZ_LWMW01000004.1 GCF_001639285.1 Methanobrevibacter cuticularis
TTCTTTTCACGTTTTTTAAAAAAATTGCGTGCCTACGGCACAATTATCATCAAAAAGCTGTTTAAAATACATTAAAATCAGCAACGATTTCTGCGAAAAAAATAACAACTAACATTTTGACAGTCTCAAAATAAAACACAAAAAAAGTATAATGAATTGTAATAAAGATTTTTTCATGTTTTTATCACATTTATTTTTATAAAAATTGAATGATTTTGATAATTATCTTTTTGTAAATAAATTAAATCCGGGAACAACAGCTGATTTGACTGCTTCTTCAATAATGGTCAGCTATTTAGCTGATTTTTTAATGAAAAGTAATTATTTAATGATATTTTTCTATCTTGATAATGAGTTCTATTTAAGATTATTTATTAGTTAAAATTATTAGTTTGCTAGTTATTAAATAATGTTATTTAATTCGTTATTTTATGAACTTATTTTATTTATTTATTAATTCTTTTATTTCTCTTTTTGTATTCATTATTATGCTGTCTACGCTTTAGACAATCTTATTAATGAATAAGTAGTCCTTATTTATCCTTTTTAATAGTAATAATTAAATAGTATAAACTACATATTATTGTATTATTAATTATTAATTAGTGAAGGGGTGAATGCTATTATGGTTGAAAATGATAAGGACTATGATTTAAAAATTATGAACAAATTGGAAGGTGCAAAAAGATATAATAAAGAACAAGATAGCGAAATTAATAATAAACAGACAATTAAAGAATCAAATAATAACATTTCAAATGACAATATAGATGATTTTAAGAATACTTTTAATGATAATAAAAATGATTCTGAGAATGAATTTAAGAGTGATACAAAGAATGAATTCATTTGGAAGAATCATGAGGAGGATGTAAGGAACAAATTCAGTAAAAGTTTCAATGATCAGGATGCAATTATTGAAATCAAAGATTATGTTGAAGATGGAATGGATAATACATCTAAAAAAGATATAACTGGTAAAGCTACTGAGGTTAAGGGAGATTTTGATAACAAAATCAAAGACTTAAATATGTAGATACTTAAATATGTAGATAAAAATTTCTATTAATTTTTTATATTTTTATCTTATAATTGGATTTATATTATGTGGAGTTATACTGTGTTTTATTGCTGATACCTGTTATTTTTTCCTTTAAATTCATTAATTATATGAGATTTAAACAATGTGTATATTGTTATTTCAATTGAAATTTTCAAAAATCTGATTTTTGGCCACGACTTGAAGTAATGTATTTTAAAAAAGTTATTTTTTTTTTTTTTTTTTTTTTTTTATCTGTGATACTTTTTCATAGGAATTAATGTTTTATTTTCATTAATTATCCAATTTTGACTGATTTAGTATTTATAATTTTCAAATGGCAAAAATTTAAATATGATTAACAACAGATATTAATATTTACTCAATATTATAAATTTGTTATTTTCGATAATGAATTTATGAAACTTGTATTTCTAAATCATAGTTGTTATATAATTAAAGACCATTTTATTTAAAAAATTAATTTTGAGGATAATATGGAAATAAAGGAGGTTTAATTATGAAAATGAATGATTTTACAGGAATGGAAGTCATAGACACTGAAGGTCAAAGTGTTGGTAAGATAGATACTGTTGAATTTGATACAGCCGATGGAACTATCAAGGATATTATTATTAAATGGAAAAATAATATTTTTTTTAGTAGAAAAAAAACACTGGCATATAATCATATTGATAACATTAATGATGTTGTGTTATTAAATGTAGCAGTAAGTGGGAACGATTAATAATTACATAAAAACAAAAACAAGGTGATTTATATGGAAAACAGAATGATGAGTGTAGGAATAGTAGCTATTATTGCAGGATTAGTTGTAATAGTTTATCCTCCGATTATTGCATGGATAGTAGGTTTGGCATTAATAGTTTATGGTATAATGAGGTTAGTATAATCAATAAGTATAGCTATGAAATAAATACTGTAAATAATTTTCAGATTTATTAATTTTTTATTTTATTATTTGAAGATGACCTATAATTACGAGTTCAGTGAACAATTATTTAAATTTAAGTATATATAGTATTGGACAAAACGAGAGTGTAAAAAAGTGTGGAGTTTTTTGGAAAAAATCACTTTTCATTTATAAAACTTTATAAGTAAAACTGAAAATTTTAGAAAAACTCCACAAAAATTTACACTCTCGACAAAACTTCTCAAAATTATAATATTTTTAAATATTCCTATCAATCATTATTTTTATAAATAAAAGAATTTCAACGATTAAAAATTTAATATTATTTTTAAATCAAATGTCCAGTACTATATTTATACAAATTATTATATAGTCCTGAAAATAAAGTTTCTAATTAATGTATGTATCGAGCCAATTTTCTATTAATGTTCTGGAATTGGCGTAGATATAGAAATATCGTGAAAATTCCGTCATTAAAAACATTTCATCTTCAACATATGTAACTGATAATTTATCTTTTATAGAGTACCAAACTCGTTCTATGGGATTAATATCTGAAGCATACTTTTCAAGAAATACTAATTTTATATTAAGAATTTTTGCAATTGTTTTTCCAATTTTAGCTATATGTGTTTTAGCATTATCCAAAACAATCACGATTCTTTTTTCATTTTCAAACATCTCTTTCCAATCTCCTTCTTTTA
>NZ_LWMW01000005.1 GCF_001639285.1 Methanobrevibacter cuticularis
ATATTAATTTGGTAAAAATTAAAATATTTCTAAAATAAAATAGTAAAAATAATTAATATTAATTTGGTAAAAATTAAAATATTTATGAAATAAAATAGTAAAAATAATTAATATTAATTTGGTAAAAATTAAAATATTTATGAAATAAAATAGTAAAAATAATTAATATTAATTTGGTAAAAATTAAAATATTGAAAAAGTAAAATAGAAAAAAAGGTAAAATATATTAATAGCTTCATCAAAAATAAATAAGTACTATCAAAGATAGGATAAATTTTCATTATTTTAATTTAATAACTATTTTAAAAACACTTTTGAAATAATATCTAGATATAAATAAAATTATTATATGATTTTTAAATAGCTATGGTTTTTATTACCTTAAATAGCTAGTATCATATCATTATTTAATAAATTATAATTATAAGAGGTTATTCAGATGAAAAGATCAAGAGGATTTAGAAGTAAATCAAGAAATAAAATGACAAAGGTTGCTAGACCTGGAAGACATAATCCTATAACTAGAAAAATTCAAAAATTCGAAGAAGAAGATTTAGTACATATTATTATTGATCCAAGTATACCTAAAGGTCAGCCACACCCACGATTCCATGGTAAAACCGCGAAAGTTATTGGAGAAAAAGGTAAGGCATATATATTAACATTAAATGATGGTAATAAAGCTAAAGAATTGATTGTAAGGCCAGAACACTTGAAGATACAAGAGTGATCCCATGATAGGGAAAAAAACATTGGAAAACAATCCAATTTCTTCTGCTAAAGTGAAAGAAATTCTTGAAGAGTTTTCTACCGAATATGAGCTTAGTTATGAGCAAAATTTAACATTAGATCATGTTACTAAATTTACTAAAATTTCTGCAGAAAATGCAGAGAAATTGGTGGAAGAACTTCAAGGAATACTTAAAAAAAAGAAACATGCAGTTCGTATAGCAGATTTAATGCCTAAAGATATCTCAGATTTAAGATTAATTTTTGCTAAAGAAAGAATCCCTATAAAAAAAGAAGAATTAGGAGATGTTCTTGAAATAGTAGATAAATATCGTGTTGAAGATGAATAATTTTTAAATCAGAAGTTTTTTTTAGATATTAAACATAACTAAAAAATCATCTGAATGCTTAATAATTCTTTTTTTAACTTATATTTTATTAAAAATTTAAATTACACTGCATTTATATTATTTTTAGTATTTACATAATTAATTATATTATATTATTATATTATTAATTCTCAGTCTTTGTCTATTTTGTTCATGATATTTTAGAAAAAGTTTTTTATTTTTGGTGGTTATATATTTATTATTATGTTCAGTAAAAATAAAAATAACCAACTATATTTGTTTTGTAATGATGATATATTTAATGTTTTTGTGCGTTTTGAGAAAAATATTGTTTATTTGAAACCTAATATGTCTCCTTTGATTGTTCATTTAATGAGGCAAATGATGGATGATGATGTAATATTCTGTTATGAGCGTTATAATAAGATTTATCCTTTTTGTGAAGGGAAATTAAATGCAAATGGACATCCTATCTCTATAAATAAATGCATTGATATTAAAAAACAACAATATCTTTGTAAAAAATGCAATGAAAACTTTATCACTGATATAGATTTAGTGGATAAAAATTCCTGCTACATGAAAGAAATCTCTTTACAAGGACTTAATATTGGCTTAATCGATTATATGTCTTTAAAAAAATGAGTGAAATTATTGAACATTTTTATGGTCATGCCCCAGCAAAAAAAAACAATATTAAACCACATAAACAAAAATTACAAAGAGTTCATAACAAAAGAAGAAAAAAAGATAGATAAAATAAAATTAGTTTTAAACTCTAAAACAGTAAAAACATCAAGAAAAAGGTTTAAAAAATTGGAAAACATAGTAAATGAATTACCAAATCCCATTGCAGTTTTCATCAAAAAACTTTCCAAGACATTTGAAAGATCAATAAACTATATCAAAAACAAATTTTTACCAAATACCAACAATCTTTTAGAATGCTACATCGGAGTAACCCTACCAAGATACCTAAAAAAAGATACAAAACACTACACGGCATTAAAAAAAGATTAAGACTATTAAAAATCCGATGGATAAAACGAAACGTCCTACCATAAAAAAACACGATCATGAATAAAATGGACACCGACAAAAAAAAGAATGTTTGGAAAGAATACTATATTAATTAACTTCTTTCCAAAAAAATAGATAATATAAAACAATTTCTTTTTTTAGGCTTTTTTGTATACTGTTATTCTGAGTTTAGCTATTTTGTTGTGTGCTAGGTTTTTGACTATTGTTTTTAGTATTTTTGATTTTTTGTTGTAGCTGTATTTGATGTTTTTTGTTTTTTGTATTTTGTAGAGTTTGTATTTTTTGAGTATTTTTTTGAGTGATTTTTTGAGGGTTTTTGATCCTGTGG
>NZ_LWMW01000006.1 GCF_001639285.1 Methanobrevibacter cuticularis
ACTAATAACTATAAAACTAATAACTATAAAACTAATAACTATAAAACTAATAACTATAAAACTAATAACTATAAAACTAATAACTATAAAACTAATAACTATAAAACTAATAACTATAAAACTAATAACTATAAAACTAATAACTATAAAACTAATAGCTATAAAACTAATAACTATAAAACTAATAACTATAAAACTAATAACTATAAAACTAATAACTATAAAACTAATAACTATAAAACTAATAACTATAAAACTAATAACTATAAAACTAATAACTATAAAACTAATAACTATAAAACTAATAACTATAAAACTAATAACTATAAAACTAATAACTATAAAACTAATAACTATAAAACTAATAGCTATAAAACAATAATTATAAAACTAAGATAAATTATTATATTATCCTATTAAATTCCTTATAATACAGGTGAAAATAATGAAAGTAATTGTTGCAGATGCAATAAATCAACAAGGTATTGATAATTTAGAAAAAGTAGCTGAAGTAGTGGTAGACACGAATATAACTCCTGAGGAATTACTTAATACAATATCTGAGTATGATGCAATCATAGTAAGAAGTAGAACCAAAGTTACAAGAGAAGTCATTGAAAATGCCGAAAAACTCAAGATAATAGCTAGAGCTGGGGTTGGAGTGGATAATGTAGATGTAGAAGCAGCTACAGAAAAAGGAATAATGGTGGTCAATGCCCCAGAATCTACTTCAATAACTGTTGCTGAGCATACTATGGGTTTGATGTTATCAATAGCTCGGAAAATTACAATAGCTGATAAATCTGTTAAAGAGAGTAAATGGGAAAAAAGCAGATTCATGGGAGTTGAATTGAGAAATAAAACCCTCGGTGTTGTAGGAATGGGTAGAATAGGATCTCAAGTTGTAAGTAGATGTAAAGCTTTTGAAATGAATGCAATAGTTTATGACCCTTACTTACCTGAAAAAGTAGCTAAACAAATGGGAGTTCAATTAGCTGACCTCAATACAGTACTTAAAGAAGCAGACTTTATAACAATTCATGTTCCATTGACAGATGAAACAAAACATTTAATCTCAACAAAAGAGATTAAAATGATGAAAAACGATAGTTACATAATCAATTGTGCAAGAGGAGGTATAATTGATGAAGAAGCATTATACGAAGGATTAGTTAATGAAGAAATAGGGGGGGCAGCTTTAGATGTTTATGAAATAGAACCTCCCGTAGACAATAAATTATTAACTTTAGATAATATAGTAGTTACTCCCCATATTGCAGCTTCTACTAGAGAAGCTCAAAGAGATGCTGCCATTATTGTAGCTAATGAAGTTATTGAAGTATTAGAATCCAGAGTTCCTAAAAATGTTTTAAATATGCCTGTGGTTGATCCCAAAACCTATGAAGAAATAAAACCTTATCTAAATTTATGTAAAAAACTAGGAAGTTTTATTACTCAATCCATAAATGGTCAAATAAGAGAGTTAGAAATATTGTACAGTGGAAAGCTCGCAAAAATCCCTAATCAAGATATTTTAACTAGAACCATACTCCAAGGAATTCTTAATCCTATCTTAAATGATCCAGTAAATACAATAAATGCTGCAACAATAGCTAGAGCCAGAGGAATAAAGGTAACAGAAGGTAAAACTTCTGATGCTAATGGCTATGACTCTTTAGTGAAAGTCAAAGGAATTAGTGACAATGATGTTTTCTCAGTAGAAGGTACTGATATGCATGAACCGACAATAATAAAAATCAATGATTATTGGGTTGATGTTAAACCAGAAGGTCATATGTTTATATCCAAATATCAAGATGTTCCTGGAGCTATTGGGACCATTGGGACAAAATTAGGTGAACGTAATATCAACATTGGGATAATGCAAGTAGGAAGAGATATAGCTGGTGGAAAGGCCATAATGATCCTAACCGTAGATCAAAAAATCCCAGAAGATGTTATGGAAGAAGTTAGAAAACTAGAAAATGTATTTGATGCAGTTGGATTAGAACTATAAATACAGTTGTATATTTTAAAATGATTTTTAACATAATTTTTTCATGTTTTTTTACATTAATTTTCTTTAAATAAAGTAATACTATTAATTAATGTTTTGTTAAGTTACATTGATAACTATTATTTATAGTTTATTTTGGAAAGTTTAAAAATAAATTATAAAATGATTTATAATTTATTTTATGGTATTAAAACTGCATATTCGCACACATTTACAATTAATGGGTCGTTATTTATGTTAAATATGAATTTATCAATCCATTTTTTTTCTATATGACTTTTTGTCAATGTTTTCATAAAACCATTTTTCAAAATTTTCAATTAGAAATTCTTCACTTTCGATAAATTCTGTGGATAATTCTTTTTTTATGGTTCTCCAGACCTGTTCAATGGGGCTAAGCTTAGGGGAGTATGGTG
>NZ_LWMW01000007.1 GCF_001639285.1 Methanobrevibacter cuticularis
TAACACCCGGAGCATTCAAACTGAAATAACCATATAAAAGATCATTATAGAAAATACTGTTAAGACTTGGTAAATTACTAGCATTAGTACTATCACTAGTACCATTTAAATACACAGTATAATTAAAACTTAATAGATTACCAACAGTATAATCAGCACCAAGATCACTCATATTAGTAATACCGAGCACATAATAATTATTCACAACAACATTACTCATACCAGTTGGGACACCATTAAAACCCCAATAATTATAATCAGCATCAACAACAACCGCAGAAGCACCATCCTTAAAAATAGCACCAGTAGACTGATTTAAAAACACATTATAATTCACAACAACACTAACATTACTATTAGTACCACTAGCTATATAAATAGCCTTACCATTAGTCGCAGTGTTATTTACAAAGGTGGAACTATGAATATCAACACTAACAGTACCATTAACACCACTAGTTACAAGAACTCCTCCGCCACCACCAGTTGCGGTGTTGTTTGCAAAAGTGGAATTAACAATATCAACATTAACAATACCATTAGTACCACTATTTACATAAATTCCTCCACTATTAGTAGTTGCTTTGTTGTTTACAAAAGTGGAATTAACAATATCAGCATTGACAGTACCATTAGTACCGCTAGTTACAAAAATTACTCCACCACTACCAGTTGCAGAATTATTGTTGAAAGTAGAACTAGACACACTAACATTAACTGTACCATTAAGGCCAGGAGATACATAAATTACTCCACCATAACTAGCTACAGTATTGTTTGTGAAAGTAGAACTAGACACACTAACATTAACTATACCATTAGTACCAGTAGATACATGAATTACTCCACCATTAGTAGTTGCAGCGTTATTTGTAAAAGCAGAATCATCAATACTAATCGCCATAATACCATTATTATTAGAATAGAAATTAATTGTTCCACCAGTACTAGTAGTTGCAGCATTATTGTTGAAAGTAGAACTAGACATACTAACATTAACTGCACCATTAAGAGAAGTAGATGCAGCAATTGCACCACCACTAGATGCAGTGTTATTTGTAAAAGCAGAATCATCAATACTAAGCGCTATATTACCATTATTAGCATAAATAGAAATTGCACCACCACCACTAATTGCTGTGTTGTTTGCAAAAGTGGAATTAAGAATATCAGCATTAACTGTACCATTAGTAATACTAGTTACATAAATTATTCCACTACTACCAGTTGCGGTGTTATTGTTGAAAGTAGAACTAGACACACTAGCATTAATTATACTATTAGCACCATTAGATAGATGAATTACTCCACCCTGAGCTGCGTTGTTGTTTACAAAAGTAGAACTAGACACATTAATATTGACTTTAGCATTATTTGAATTGATAGCAATTGTTCCACCATTAGTAGTTGCAGCGTTATTGTTGAAAGTAGAATCCGTAATATTAACAACACTAGACCCATTAGAAGAAATATAGGCAATAATTACACCACCAATAGATGCGGTGTTATCTAAGAAAGTAGAGTCAGATACAACAACAATATTGTTACCATTAGTACCAGTAGCTACATAAATTGCACCACCCTCAGGGGCAGTGTTATTTGTAAAGCTAGAATTGTTCAAATTAGTAGTTGCAGTGCTGTTAGCAAGAGTAGTTATATAAATTACTCCAGCACCATATGCAACCTTATAGTTAGGGTTATTGCTGTTTGCATATGTTGTGTTGTAGCCGTTGTTAGTGAAATTAGAATTATTTACTTCTAAATCATTACTAGAATATATGAGATTATAAATACCAGCATCTGTGGTTTTTTTGCCACTGCCTCCAATTAAAAATAGGGTTGTGTTTTTGTTATAGTTTTTTGTCTCATTAACGTAGTTGATGTTATTTTGGAAGTTGGATTGTGTGATAATTAAATCACCAGTGTTAACAATCATTGCATAAATATAATTAGTACTTTGGTCACCAATAACAAGTTCACCATTAGGATTTCGAAGATTGATAGTTATACTTTGGTCATTGTTCCAGTTGTATTCTCTGTTCACTGTTGTTTTTATTGTGTTGTTTGTGAATTCTGATCTTGTGATATTAAGCCTACCTTTATTAACAATAAAGCCAGAACCAACAACACTACTATTATAAATTGTATTATTAAAATACAAAGTAGTAGTATTAGTAAAAGGAACATTCTGATAATATTGGTAGTTTATATTCATATTATTGTTAATGAATGCTGAATTGATTATGTTCATTTGTCCATTATTACCAATAAGGTAACCAGATTCAAAACTATCATTTTCCAACACATCATTACTTGTATAAGTTGTGTTCTCACGAATATTAAACGATAAACTATTATCTGTAACTACACAATTTTCCATTGTTAAATAACCATCATTATTTATTAAATAGCTATTATTACCA
>NZ_LWMW01000008.1 GCF_001639285.1 Methanobrevibacter cuticularis
TAGAATTGTTTAAACCAACAATAGTATAATTCAAATTATAAAGAATAAACTGAACACCTACAGTATTATTAACAATGCGATTACCAGATAATGTGAAATTAGTAGTAGCTAAACCAACAGCATGACTGTTACCAGTGAAATTAGAATCCAGAATCATACTATTAGTACCACTAGTAAAAACACCACCAGCAGCAGCACTAGCAGTGTTGTTAATGAAATTAGAATCACTAACATTCATCCTAGTACCATAATTGTAGATAGCACCGCCAATAGTAGCTTTGTTAACAGTGAAATTACAATCAGTTACAATAGTATTAGCACCAGTATTATACACAGCACCACCATTAGTAGCACTGTTATTAGTGAAATTACAATCAACTACAGTAGCATTAACACCAGTATTATACACAGCACCACCATTAGTAGCACTGTTATTAGTGAAATTACAATCAACTACAGTAGCATTAACACCAGTATTATACACAGCACTACCATTAGTAGCACTGTTATTAGTGAAATTACAATCAACTACAGTAGCATTAACACCAGTATTGTGGATAGCTCCACCATCGTAAACCACACTCGCAACATTAACTCTGTTGTTGTTGAAGTTACTGTTGGTTACTTCGAAATTAGCACCAGCATTGGAGATAGCTCCACCACCACTGTACATAGATAGACCACCAGATGCATTAACTGTATTGTTGTTGAAGTTACTGTTGGTTATTTTGAAATTAACACCAGTATTATACACAGCACCACCATTAGTAGCACTGTTATTAGTGAAATTACAATCAACTACAGTAGCATTAACACCAGTATTGTGGATAGCTCCACCACCGTAAACCACACTCGCAACATTAACTCTGTTGTTGTTGAAGTTACTGTTGGTTACTTCGAAATTAGCACCAGCATTGTAGATAGCTCCACCACCACTGTACATAGATAGACCACCAGATGCATTAACTGTGTTGTTGTTGAAGTTACTGTTGGTTATTTTGAAATTAGCACCAGTATTGTAGATAGCTCCACTACCATAGGTAACTCCACCACATGTGTTGTTAGTGAAATTACAATCACTAACAGTAGCATTAGCACCAGTATTATAAATAGCACCACCATAAACACCTGCAGTATTGTTTATGAATTCACAATTATTCAAAGACATGTTTAAACCAATGTTGTAGATAGCACCGCCCTGACCAGGATTGTAGTTTACTTTACTATTGATAAATGAACAATCTGTGAAATTCAATGTACTATTAATGTTATTATTATAAATCATTCCACCATAAAGTTCAGCAGTATTATTAATAAAAGTCAAACCAATAGCAGACACAGACATATTATTACCACTATTAAAGATCGCACCACCACCACCACCACGAGCAGTATTATTAGTGAAATTACAATCAATAACAGTAGCATTAGCACCAGTATTATACACAGCACCACCATTTCTACCTGCAGTATTGTTTATAAAATCACAATTATTCAAAGACATATTAACACCAGCGTTATAGATGACACCACCCCAACCAGCATTAGCTCTTGCAGTATTATTGATAAATGAACAGCCTGTGAAATTCAATGTACTATTGACGTTACTATTATAAATCATCCCACCAGAAGTTCCAGCACTATTATTTACAAAAGTCAAACCAACAGCAGACACAGACATATTATCACCACTATTAAAAATAGCACCACCATTAGTACTAGCATTATTATTAGCAAAATTACAATCAATAACAGTAACATTAGCACCAGTATTATAAACAGCACCACCATTAGTAGCATTATTATTAGTGAAATTACAATCAATAACAGTAACATTAGCACCAGTATTATAAACAGCACCACCATTATTATTAGCAAAATTACAATCAGTTACAGTAGCATTAGCACCAGTAGTATACACAGCACCACCATTTCTACCTGCAGTATTGTTTATAAAATCACAATCATTCAAAGACATATTAACACCAGCGTTATAGATGACACTACCCTCACCAGTACTAGCTCTTGCAGTATTATTGATAAATGAACAGCCTGTGAAATTCAATGTACTATTGACGTTACTATTATAAATCATCCCACCAGAAGTTCCAGCACTATTATTTACAAAAGTCAAACCAACAGCAGACACAGACATACTATTACCAGTATTGTAAATAGCGCCACCATTTCTACCTGCAGTATTGTTAATGAATTCACAATTATTCAGTGACATGTTTAAACCAATGTTGAAGATGGCGCCGCCATCACTATTAATGGCTCTTGCTTTATTATCAATAAATGAACAAT
>NZ_LWMW01000009.1 GCF_001639285.1 Methanobrevibacter cuticularis
AGAATTTTTTATTTTTTCTCTTTCCTTAATAATTGAATCATCTACATTCATATAAAAATACTCCATTTATAGTCGAAAAAATCTTATTTTAATAATATTTTAATGCTTAAAATGATAAAATAATAGTTTTAGAATATTAAATTTGATTGAAAATAATTATATTTTATTTCCAAATTTTTCCAGCAAGCCATCTGGCACCATTATAAATTTTACCACCTGCACTTTTAAGTCCATTATATATATTTTTCGCTAAATTAGTTCCATTAATACATGATCTTTTAACAGATAATTTAACCTTAGTAGATTTAACAACATTTTTCATAGTATTAACATATGAAGGGACATTATAAATATTTAATATAATGAATTATATTATTTTAATTTTATACTATTTTTAACCAAATTAAAATCATTATTTACTGTATTGAGATTATCAGATAAAAATCCAAAAATATACATCTTATTATTACTTTCAAAAACTAAAACCCTATAATAAAATTTTCCATCTTTATCAAATTGAGAACTTATATCATAAGCCTTTTGACCATCAACCATAATTTCATTTATTTTTATAACAGTATAATTTATTTCAGAATCAGAATTATCATGTAAAAACACATCAACTTGATCTTCAAAAGAAGTATCTGAAATATCATAAATATCTAAATTAATAGTATAAAACAAACTATGAAAAGTTAAATTATAATCAGTACTATTATCTTTAATCCACATACTAGGATAATCAAAAGAAATATTATCCTTATTAAAATGAGACACGCCTAAAATACTATTATTATTACTAACAGTATCAAATAAAAAATAAGCCCCACCAATAACTAGAATAATTAAAATAATTATAGTAACAATTTTATTATTCATGAAAAACCTCCCTATTTTTTCTTATTATTAATTTCATTATGAATATTTTGATAATCTTTTTTAAAAGGGAATTTTGGCTTTTTTACAGGAACTGATAAATATTCATAATCTTCCTCTATTGTTGATTCATTATCAACAAATCCCAAATTAGATTTATCATTGTCTTTAGGAGAATCTGCTCTAAACCTATAAACTTTTCTAATTATGAAGCTAAATAAAAGAATTAAAATTAAGCTAATAAAAAAATTATTTTTATAATTTGGAATAAATGTTGAAACAGCAAAACCAAGTAAATACAATAATAAAATAAAAGTAAATACAGCACCAATAACAGCAATAATCTTTCTAAATATCATTAAGCTAACATCCTCTCATTCAATATTAATTAATGGAACTAACAACCTAATATCACTCATCAAAATTTTAAAAGTAGTTAAATATGCAATAACAACATCGTCACAAGTAACAACATCCCTACCATACTTCAAAGCATTACATGCCTCCAAATAAAAAATAGAATGAATAAAAGTCCTAGTAAAAATATATGGGGTGGAATTTTCAGTAGTTATATCCCTAATCACATCATATATTTTACCATGCAACTTTTTTGCCTTTTTATCTTCCCAATACAAATCTTTCAATCTTTTGAAAAAATCAGCCGAAATTTTAGGCAATTTCTCAGATTTATCAAAATCTTCCACAAAAAATGTTACAAACTGACCAATATCACCAAAAACTATAGACTTAAGCTCATCATCAGTTAACTTATGACCAGAATCATAAACATAACTCAGTTCTAAAATCGCATACATAGCTAAAAAACTTGAATCATTAACAAACTTCGTTAAAGGAGGCAAATAAATAGGAGATCTAGATTTTAACTCCCTTATACCTAAACTAAAAAATGAATTCCCCTCATCTTTAAACTCCCACACATTCCTAGAATCAAATAAACTTTTCTTACCATCACTAACAAGATTAGCTAAACCTTTAAAAAACTCATCATGCCTAAGCCCTCTCAAAATAGAAATAACCTCATCGAGCCTATCTATATGTCGAAATTCATTCAACTTTTTAATATCATTTTCAAAAATCTCATCCCAATCACCCAATAAACTCATAATAATCACTTTTTACCTATAAACTTCTTTTTCAAAAATCCTTTTCATGGATTTATTCACTAATTTCTTAGTAATTCTAATAACTTTAGAAAAATATTCAAATAATCATTTAAAATATAATTATTAATATTATATTATTCTTTTTATTTCTTTTTTAGCGACTCTATGATTTGTGGGACTGTCAATTTGTTAGTTGGTATTTTGTGTTTTTTATCCAATTTCTTGTTCTGTGGTAGATTTGGTTTATGAATCCTATTTTGGTTCTGTATTTATTTTTATCTGCTTTTGGCATTATGTTTC
>NZ_LWMW01000010.1 GCF_001639285.1 Methanobrevibacter cuticularis
ATATTATTAGGTCTAATAATTTAGGAATTTCAGTAAATGGGTATAAAAACAATGTTAATACTAATAAAATCACATCAAAATCTCAAGGCTTAAAAATCCTTGGAAATAAGAATAAAATCATTTCTAACATGATTAAATCCAAAACAAATGGTATTATTGGTCATGGTAATCAGAATTTATTCTCTAAAAATCGTGTTAGTGGTAACAGAATCTATGGTATTCAATCTTCAGGAAATAAAAACATAATTTCTAAAAATATAGCTAATAAGAATAAACACCATGGAATCAAAATTAATGGTGATAAAAACAAAGTCACAGGTAATTTTGCTCGTTTATGCAGAATTCATGGAATGAAAATCGAAGGCGATCATAATACAGTTACTGGCAATAAACTAGGTAAAAAGTTAAATAAGAGAATTTGTGTTTATGGATATAAAAATAATATTAAAAAGAACAAAGCATGATTTAGCTATCTTTATTTGTTGAATTATCTTGATTGTTTGATTAGTATGTGAGAAATTATTGTCATGACAATTTAAATTTAGTCTGTTGTTATAGGTTTTCATAGAGGCTCTAATGTTAATATGATCTTAAAGATTATATAGAATTAAATATTTTTATATAAATTATATATTTTAATTCTTCTTTGAGATTGAACCTTTGATAAAATTATGTAAACATCTTATATTTTCTTTATAATTGGATATAGAGGTGAATATATGGATATATTTTATAATAAAAAATTTTATAAAAAACATATTGTTTTCGTGGCATTCTTTTTTATTGCTGTATTTTTGTTGACGAGCTCTGTTTCTGGTGCCGATTATAGAGATATTAGGAACAGTGTGAATAGTGCTAGTTCTGGAGATACTATTAATTTAAATAATACTGCTTACACGAGTGATGGGTCTAGTATTAGGATTGAGGGTAAGAATCTTACTATTAGTGGTAGTTCTGATTCTAATCGTGCTACTTTGAATGGTGGTGATCGTAGTGGGGCTTTTCTCATTGATTCTGATTCTAAGGTGATATTTAGGTTTATTAATTTTGTTGGTGCTAGTTCTCCTCGTTTTCATGCTATTGCTTCTAATGGTACGGTTTTAATTGAAAATTGTACTTTTTCTAGTTGTAATGGTGATTCAGGTGCAGCTATATATCTTTATGAGAATGCAGATAGTTCTCGTATTGTTAATTGTCGTTTTATAGATAATAAAGCAGATAATACTGATGATAATGATTATACTGCTGGTGGAGCTATTTGTATTAATGAAGCAGCTGGTGTTGAGGTTCGTAACTCTTATTTTTCAGGTAATACAGCTTTAAATAGTGGTGGGGCTATCACAATCCGTAACAATGCCCAAAATACTAAAATTATTGGCTGTACTTTTGTGAATAATAGTGCACCCAATGGAGGAGCTATATACAATCAATTAAGCACTGGAACAATCATTGAGGGTTGTACTTTTACAAATAATAAAGCAACAGAACTTGGTGGAGCTATTTACTCAATAAATACTTTAAATATTAGTAATTCTAATTTTAACAATAACTCTGCTAAAAATGGTGGAGCTATATATAGTACAAATCAAATGAGGATTACAGGTTCTTCATTTGCTACAAACACAGCTACAGACGGTGGAGCAATTTATTCAACCAACACTCTTTCTATAAGTTCTAGTTCTTTTAATAAAAACACTGCAAAAGGTAATGGTGGTGGGTTATTTTTATCTGGTAGCCATCAATCAACCATAACTGGAAATTCTAAATTTACTAGTAATTCTGCTAAAAATGGTGGAGCAATTTATACTAGTTCTCCTTTAACTATTTTTTCAAGTAATTTAGATAGTAATGAAGCCAGTACTGATGGTGGAGCTATTTATTCGACTAATACTCTTTCTATAGGTTCTAGTTCTTTTAATAAAAACACTGCAAAAGGTAATGGTGGTGCATTATTTTTATCTGGTAGCCATCAATCAACCATAACTGGAAATTCTAAATTCACTAGTAATTCTGCAAAAAATGGTGGAGCAATTTATACTAGTTCTCCTTTAACTATTTCTTCAAGTAATCTAGCTAGTAATAAAGTCAGTGCTAATGGTGGAGCTATTTATTCTACTAACTCTTTGAATGTTACTGGTGGGATCATTAGTGGTAATAGTGCTATTTATGGAAGTGGTATTTACAATTCTGGTGTTTTAAGATTGAATAGTGTTGGTTTATTAGCTAATATTGCTAAAGTTTCTATTGCAATTG
>NZ_LWMW01000011.1 GCF_001639285.1 Methanobrevibacter cuticularis
CTCTTTTGATTCTTTTAAGAGATTATTAACATATACTTCATCTTCTTCTTTCAAATTAAATTTCATAATAATATATATGAACATGCCACCATATAAACTTAACTTAAATAAATTGTCTTAACACTATTTAAAATTTTTATAATTAAATTATATTTATTAATATTAATTTTTAAAATTTTATAAAAAATATTAACTATTGTTTATTAATTTGTAATTATAAATAAAAAAACAGAGCGATGAAAATGAAAAAATGTATACTATGTGAAACAGACAAAGAAGACAATGAATTTAATAAAGAACATGTCATTCCTAAACAATTAGGTGGAACCTTAACAATAGAAAATCTATGTAAAGATTGTAATTCCAAATTAGGTAATGAATTAGATCAAGACATAGCACGTAATATTTTATATAAAACATATAAATTAGGTGAAAAAATAAAATCTAATAGGAGAAATTTTATAAATCCTTTTCCCATTTTCACATCTGAAGAAGATGAAAATAGACAAATAGAAATGGGACATGATGAAGAAGGTAATTTAAAAATAACACATAACCCCCAAGCTAAATCAACAATGGAATTAAAAGGAGATAAAATTAGCGGGGAAATTATAAAAGCAGAATTTTCCATTGATGCCACTATACCTGAAGATGAGAGATTAAATAAAATTAAAGAATTATGTGAACAAGAAGGTTGCAAATTAACTCCTGAAGATGAAGAAAAAATCAAATCTAGGCAATTAAAAACTAGGAGTGTGAATAGTAAAGAATCTTTTTATATGTCTGAAGAAGTGGATTTATGGCCTATTATTCAACTTTATGTTAGGATAGCTTATGAAATAGCTTTTTATAAATTAGGTGATAGTTATTTTGATGATCCAATGAAAAATAAATTGAAAAATTATTTAGAAAGTGATGATCATGATATTGAAAATTTGGATGAAAGACATGGTATTATTGTGAATTATTTTCCTGAAGAAAACGAAGTTGCTGAACCTATAAAACATCTCGCAGATTATAAAAAGCATAATGATGCAGATAGGCTACTACATTTCATTTTAATATTTCCCATGATGATAGATGGTGTTAAACAAATAAATGTTTTAATAAATCTTTTTAATAAGCGCACATTTAGAGTTTTAATAAGTGAAGATTTTGATAACTACGATATTAAATCTTTCAATGCAATATTAATGTTTAAAAATAGATCTCATATAGAAGTTAATATCTGAAAATAAAAAAAATCCCCTCAACAACAAAATAAATGTTGTGAGGGGATATAAACTACAAATTTGATTTATTTAACCTTTTTTAAAACCTTAACTGGTTTTATTTTTCCTAATTTTAATCTTGCATTTATAGCTTTCTTAAGAACACTTAATGGTATTCATTTTATTGTTCTACTTGGGTCAGCTATTTTAACGGTTTGTGCGGATTTGCTGTATCCTGTTAAAGCTACATAATGTCCATATGATCCAAGATACCCTAATTCTGCTATTGTCTGTAATTGAATGATTAACGGATTCTTAGTACTAATATGTTTTATAATTTGTTCAAAGTTCTTATAATCTTCCTCTACTAATATGAAATTCTTATTAGCCTGTGGCACAGCTTTAACTAAATTACTTGGTGTGGTACCATCACTATCAGTCTTACAGAGTTTCCTCAAAGTTTCAATACTCACATTAACACCATAATAGCTGAAAGCCATACTTAAACTGGTTGGTCCACAAGTAACAATATCCGGCTGACTCTTAAAACTTATTTTGAGTTCTTTAACATTGACAATACTAGTACTTTGATTAGATGATGTGCCACTTTTACTCATATTCAAATCAGACTTAGCACAAGTTTTCTGATCAAACCAACCATCCTGACTATTATCTTGTTTCTTTTGTAATAGTTTCACAGCATCACTAGTGAACTTACCATACTCACCATCAATGCTTCTTTTATAAAGTCCCATAGCCCTTAAATAAGTCTATAATTCCCTAACTAAAGAACCTTTAGAACCTATTTTTAAATTAATTTTTGTACAATCCATATAACCAACTCCTTGTTTTTTTGTTGTTAGCTATCGCTCACATGAAAGTAAATATGTGAAAAAATAGCTAATTAATTTTAATATAAAAAATTTTAATTTACTTTTTAGCTATTAATTTATTAATAGCTATTACTAATAATCATTATATGATAACAAGGAGGAGTAATTATTAAAAATAATATCTGTATAACTAAACCAGAAGAAAACAATTGGGAATACTTCTGGCAAGAAAGATTAAAGCCTAGAATAGGAAAAGAAAAAAATTGGGATGAAGAAGCAGAAAAATTCTCCCAAAGATCTAAGCAAGATGAATATCAAAAAAATCTTTTTTCAAAAATGAGAATAACTAATAATGATACCATTATTGATTTAGGATGTGGAGAAGGATCCATCACAATACCATTAGCTAAAATAGCAAAAAAAGTAACAGCTATTGACTCCTCTCCAAAAATGCTCGAAATATTAGAAAGAAGATATGAAGAAAAAAATATAGAAAATATTAATATAATCAACAAAGAATTAGAAAATGTAAAATCAAATGAAGTCGGAAAGCATGATATTGTTCTTGCATCTCGTTCAATAAATGGAATATTTCCAATAAAAGAAACTTTATCTAATCTAAATGATATTGCTAATAAATATGTTTACATAACCTTATTTGGACCAAATAATTGGAAATTTGAAGCTAATTTCTACAAAAGTATTGGAAAAGATTATGAAAGTTTTGCACCATATAGCTATTTGTTCAATATATTAGTTGAAATGGGAATCCATCCTAATGTTGAAAATCTTGAAATCAAAACCAACAGAACCTACAAAAATGTTCATGACGCCATAGAAAATGGAAAATGGAGATTAAATAGCTTCAATGAAGAAGAAAAAATTCAGCTACGTAGCTATTTAAAAGAAAATCTAGTAAAAAACAAAGAAGGATTACTAGAAAACTCTGATGATAAAGCAGATTGGATCCTAATTTGGTGGAAAAAATAAGATATAGTGTTAATGCTGTCAAATTAGTTATTTATGTTATGTGTGACATATTGTCTTGACAATTTATTTTCAACTGTTTATATATACTGATTTTCATATTATATTATATGAAACATAGAAAATTAAAACTGGGAGATGACAGGAAAAAATTAAAAATAATGGTTAAAAAAGCAAAAGAAATTCTATTTTAAACTTAGCTGATAAATTAGTGGATTACAAGGAATTAAAAGAGTTTCCATACTATAAAATCTATTTTAAACTTGGCTATTAGTGCTGTTATAGCTATCATGATACCTAGTTTCCATACTATAAAGTCTATTTTAAACAAGTTTAAATCGTGACTATTTGTATTATCTTTGTTGTTGTTTCCATACTATAAAGTCTATTTTAAACGCAATTTTTCTTGGAAATGCAACTGTAAAATATGCTGTTTCCATACTATAAAGTCTATTTTAAACACTATTAAAACAGTGAAAGGGGATGATACGTTTGAGATGTTTCCATACTATAAAGTCTATTTTAAACCTAAATTTTTTTCCTTTATATCTATAATCATAAATTTGTTTCCATACTATAAAGTCTATTTTAAACTTAAGTATATATCCAAATAACAAACCCAAAAAAATTAGTTTCCATACTATAAAGTCTATTTTAAACTTAACAAATGGAAAAGGGGACACTATAGGTTTTCAGAGTTTCCATACTATAAAGTCTATTTTAAACTAGAATCAGTACTGCTATCATAACTCTCATCACCTTGTTTCCATACTATAAAGTCTATTTTAAACCCTGATTTACAATTCACATGGCGGTATCTTGTTTGGGTTTCCATACTATAAAGTCTATTTTAAACCAGAACATGATATCCCTGCAACAGCACATACAAGAGCGTTTCCATACTATAAAGTCTATTTTAAACTAGAGGACATAATGCCTTAGATGATGCGAGGGTTACGTTTCCATACTATAAAGTCTATTTTAAACTCGGTAGTATTAACTATACTAGTAATTATTCCTGCTTGTTTCCATACTATAAAGTCTATTTTAAACTTAATAATAAAGGAGTTCAAGCAACAATACAATGGTGTTTCCATACTATAAAGTCTATTTTAAACTATGTTTGATAGTTTCTTATGTGATTTAACTAGTCAATGTTTCCATACTTTATAGTATGGAAACCATACTAACTCATCAGGAAGATTACTATTAGGGCCACAGTTTAAAATAGACTTTATAGTATGGAAACAAAATGATTGAAAGCTTAACAACACAATGTAAATCTTGGTTTAAAATAGACTTTATAGTATGGAAACAGGTATGGTATTAAGTTGCTTTCTAAATCAGGGGTTAAGTTTAAAATAGACTTTATAGTATGGAAACTAGCATAAAAAGATAATTTCTTTTTCATGTCTACTTGAGTTTAAAATAGACTTTATAGTATGGAAACAATAATCGGAGAATGATAAAATGGCAATGAAAAATGGTTTAAAATAGACTTTATAGTATGGAAACAAAATCCATATCCTACCACATTCGCGACTATCCAAAGTAGTTTAAAATAGACTTTATAGAGCTTAATTAGTTTTTTATAGAAGAATAAGATGTTTAATTATAGTATTAGACAAATGCTGTTAACTTAAGAAAATTTTATTTAAAAATTTAATATTTTTAATTAATTTTTCATAATTTTTATTTTAAAAGAAATGAAAAATTAAAATACTATAATTCCTTAAGTTGAGAGCACTGACTATTGTAGAAAACTTCTTAAAATTATAATATTTTTAAATATTTATTTTAACATTATTTTTATAAATAAAATGATTTTGATGATTAAAAACTTAATAATATTTTGAATCAAATGTCCAGTACTATAAATTTAGTTTTGTCTTTTTAGGACATAATCCGCTATCAATATAAGTGCTTTTTTAGCTTCAGAATCCTCTAATATTTCAAGCAGTTCTTTGGCTTTCTTCACATATTCTTGTGCCAAGTTTGTAATATATTGAAGGGAGTTATATTTTTCAATAATTTCCATTGCTTTATCAATGTCATTTTGTGAACAGTTATCACTTTTTAATATTTCAACTAATTTTTGATTATCTTTGGGTGAAGCTTTCTCTAATGCATTGACTATAATCAGAGTCATTTTGCCTTCAACTATGTCACTACCAACAGGTTTACCTAATGATTCTTCATCACTTACAAGGTCCAAATAATCATCTTGAATTTGGAAAGCTAATCCTATCAATCGCCCATACTCATACAAAGCTGAAATTTGTTCTGGTGTTGCTCCTCCAACAATAGCTCCTGTTTTAGTAGCTGCAGCTATTAAAGCTGCTGTTTTTTTGAAAATCATATCTAGATACTCTTCTTCTTTTACATTAAAATCTCCTTCAAAACTCATATCACATGCTTGACCTTCACAGATTTTAACACATGCATCAGCTACTGTAGCCAATGCTTCGTGGATAGAATCACCAGAAACAACATCGTCTTTTGCACTTATAACTAATTCAAATGCTTTTGAAAATAAGGTATCACCAGCTAAAATAGCTACTGAGTCTCCCCAAACTTTGTGAACTGAAGGTTTACCCCTCCTAATATCATCATCATCCATAATATCATCATGAATCAATGAAAATGTATGTATAAGCTCAATAGCTGCTGCCGATTTAGACGCATTTGAAATATTTCCTCCAACTGATTCACAAGTTAAAATTGTTAATGAAGGTCTTAACATTTTGCCTCCAGCTTTAGTTAAATAAATTGAAGCCTCTTTAAGTTCATCAGGACTTATATTAGAAAGACTTGTTTTCATCTCGCTATTAATATTGTCAGAATATTTCCCTAATATCTCTGTTACATCTTGCATAAAATGTCTCCATTAAACTCGTTAACTAAACCATGATTGTTTGTTAATTATATCAATACTTCTACTTCTTTTAAATTGTAATAATTAGCAGAATAGCCTATGATCTTTATTAATATATAATTTTAAATAGTAATTTCAAGAATACAATCTCAAACATTCCCCAGAATAATATTATTTCTTAATTTTGATTTCTTTAAGATTATTTAACCTTAAATATTTTTAAGAATAAAATAATCTTAAAGAATAGTATAATATTAACTTTATAATATTAGTTTCTATTATTTAATTAATATACTATTTTTAAGAATAAAATAATCTTAAAGAATAATTTAATTAATATAATATTTTTAAGAATAAAATAATCTTAAAGAATAATATAAATTACAATATTATTAAAGTTAATGTATGATATTACTTAAGAGATACCACCATTAAATACTTGTGCTTGTCCATTTCTTAGAATATGAACATTATTACCAATTCTATAGCCTTCTTCTTCAGCTAGTTCACCATAAGCAGATAACATTTCTAATTCTCCGTGGGCAGGTATAATATGTTTTGGTTTGAGCATTCTGATGAAATCTCTATGATCTTCTCTTCCAGCATGCCCAGATACATGAGCATTAGAATAAATTCTTGCACCACTTGAAATTAATCTTCGTTCCATCATGTGCCTATTAGCTTTATTTGTTGGATTTGGGATAATTGGAGCGGATATTATAACATTATCTCCTTGCCTAATACTAAATGGAGTTTTACCATTAGCTATTCTTGGGAGTAGTGCATCTGGTTCTCCTTGGTGACCTGTTGTAACAAGTAAGAAATCTTCACGCCTTTCCTCTGCTCTAGTTAATGCTTTAGTGACAGCTTTAGGTGTTCCATATACACTGGCATTATCAGGTAAATCTAGGATTCCCAAATTTTCAGCTATTCCACAGTACCTTTCCATAGACCTTCCTAAAAATAGGATTTGTCTATCACTAGTTTTAGCAATATCAGATATTGCTTGTACCCTTTCAACATGAGATGAAAAAGTTGTTATTAACATTCCTGCTTTTTCCTTGAGTGGTCCTTCCATTAAATCCTGTAAAATCATTTTAGCTACTTTTTCAGAGTAAGTTTTGACTTCTTCAAATTCATTAGCCCTAGTAGTTTCAACAATAAGAGATAAAACGCCTTTTCTACCTAGTTCCCTAAATCTATTATAATCAGGAGGAGGTGAAATTTTTTGATGATTATCAAACTTAAAATCATTTGCATAAATCACTATTCCTTCAGGAGTATGTAGAGTAGGTAACACTGCTTGAGGAATACTGTGAGTTGATTGTACAAATTCCAATGTTAAATCTTTTGATAATTTTAATTTACCTCCTGGATTTAAAGTTCTAAGGGGGTTTGAAACAGAAAATTTTCTCTCCCCCTTAATTGTTCTTTCAATTAGAGCTATTGTGTAAGGAGTAGCTATTATTGGAGCATCATATCTATGAGCTAATTTAGCTACTGCACCTATATGATCAAGATGACCATGGCTAAAGACTATTCCTTTTACTTTACCATCAACATCTTTCATTAAAGTATCATCAGGAATTACTCCCCTTTCAATTAAATCTAAACTATGCATTCTATCGATGTCAGTATCTTCATGAATGCTTATTCTATCTAGGTGTATACCCATATCAAATATTACTACTTCTTCACCTACCTTTACAGCTGTCATGTTCTTTCCAACTTCTTCATATCCGCCAATTGCGATAACTTCTACCGTCAAAATTATATCCTCCTAGTATATTTTTTTGTGTTAAATCCCCTTTCTTCCAACCATTCTTTAGTTTCTCCCTTAATTATTAAGTTTGAATTTTTAAGTTCTTCTAAATTAGAAGCTCCTACTAAAAACATAGCTATCTTCAAAGATTCATTAAATCTCTTAATAAAATTGATAATTTCATTGCTACCTATAAAAGCATTTTTTAACATAGGTAATGCTATTCCAACAGAATCAGATCCAAGTGCAATAGCTTTTGCTGCATCTAGGCCATTTCGGATGCCTCCAGATGAAACAATAGGAATATTAACTGAATTGATGAGTTCTGCTGTACTAACAGCAGTTGGAATCCCCCAATCCCAAAATAATTCTCCTAAATATCTGTCTTCTGCTCTGTAAGTCTCAACAGCTGCCCAGCTAGTTCCTCCAGCACCAGCAACGTCGAGAAAATCTATTCCTGCCTTCTCAAGTAATATACCATCATCAGCAGAAATTCCAGTTCCAGTTTCTTTTACCATAACAGGGACTTCCATATTCTCAGTGATTTCATTTATTCCATTTAAATAGCCTTTAGCATCAATATCCCCCTCTGGTTGAATTGATTCTTGTAGAGTATTTAAATGAATAGCTAAAATATCTGCATCAATCATGTCAACAGCTTGTTGAGCAAAATCTTCCGAATTATTCCCCACTATCTGAGGAGCACCTATATTTCCAAGTAAAATTGTAGATGGAGCATTTTCTCTCGCTACAGAATATGTATCCTTCAATTCTGGATTTTCAATGCCTGCTCTTTGACTACCAAGGCCAAGGCCAATTTTTTCAGTTTCAGCAGCTATAGCTAATTCCCTATTAATTTGTTTAGCTAATGGATGACCTCCTGTAATTGCAGTTATAATTAATGGAGAGTTTAATTTTTTTCCAAATACATCAGTACTTATATCTATTTTATCTTTGTTGATTTCTGGTAAAGCTCTGTGAATGAGTTCTATATCCTCAAACCCTGTTTTTTTATTTTTATACTGAACATCATATTGTTTACATATTAAAAGATGTTCCAATTTTCTATCTGAAATCATTTTATTGTCCATTGATTTGTTTATTTTAATTAATCCATTATTTTATTATTAAAATACTATTTATGATTAAAATTTTATTGAGTTTAGTAATATTTTCAAATATCTTTTAATGATTATAACTAATAGTAAATAATTATTAAATAATCATTATAACTAATAGTAAATAATTATTAAATAATCATTATAACTAATAGTAAATAATTATTAAATAATCATTATAGAAAGGTTAGATAAATATTAAATGATTATTAAATGATTTAAATATATTCTTTATATTATCCCTATAATAAATTATCCGTACGATGAATTATCCTTATAATGAATTAATTTTCTATTATTATCTTTCTATTATTATCTTTCAATTATTATCTTTCAATTAATCATTTTAAAAGTTGATTATTCTTATTAAAATTATTATTTTATTATAATGCAATTATTTTTATTATTACAATTTCTTAAAATAAATAATAATTTATGATAAATAAACAAAGAATAAATCTTTGAATAGATATTCTTTGCTATTTCAATTAAATGTCTGATAATTTTATTTTGTTATTTTAATTACTGTACCTCTAGTTTCTTTATTTTCTAAAGCATTTAATACTATTTTAGGCTTGTTAGCATTGATAATTTTTGATTCGATCCCTAATTCAGCTAATTCTAGAAGTTCTTTTATTTTTCCAATCATTCCACCAGTAACATCAACATTTGTTGTTAAATCAAACTCTTCAATCTGATTTAGAGAACTTAAATTTGGAATGATCTCTGCATTATCATATCTTTTAGGGTTTTTATTAAACACACCATCTACATCAGTCCCTAAAATAACTTCCTCAGATTTTAATTTTTTAGCTATGAATTGAAGAATTTGATCCCCAGATAAAACAGCTATTTTAAGTTCACTGTCAATAACAACATCCCCATAGATTACTGGTATAAAGCCTTCTTTAAGATATTTTTTTATTATGTCTAAATTAAAAGTTTCAATTCGCTTATTTTTAGTAGTTATAAATGATGAAGCTTGAAGCGAAACACAAGGAATGCCATGATCAATGAAATTACTACAGATTATAGTATTCAATCTTTTTACGCAATTTTGAGTTTTTGAAAATCCTATTCTTTTTTCAGGATACTCGCTTATATCAAAGGATTCTCCAATCTTGTATTTTTTAGCTGGAGGATGACCATAGGAACCAGCTCCATGAATAATGATCAATCCGTCATCTAAAGTTTTATTAGAGTTTTTATTAGAAATTGCCTCTTTAATTTCAGCAGATAACCTATTTAAATTAGTATAATTAACTTCACTTGTTTGTAAATCTTTGTTAGTTAATATACTTCCTCCTAACTTTAAAATTATCATTTAAACCCCGTATGACTTACTATCAGATAGTTATTATTTTATTATATTATCATAGTCATTTTATTATATTATCATAGTCCAATTTTCCAAAATATATTCCTAACTTTGATAATGATTAATTAGTATACTATTTAAGATAACTATTTATATTATATTAGTATTTCTTTTCAACTTATTAATATTGGTTTTCAACTTTAAAATATTTCAAAGTATCTTTCGATTTTGAACAATGACTCCTTCATTGGAGAATCTAACTTTTAAAGCATTATCATATTTGCTAATAGATCTGAAGACTTTCTCTTCATTAGTTGGGCAAAAAGCTATTATACTCCCTCCACCACCAGATCCAGTAATTTTTGAACCATGAGCTCCAGCTTTTCTTGCTATGTATACCATTCTAGAAAGTTCTTTAGTATTAACTCCAAGTGAATCAAGTAAACCTTGATTGATATTCATCAGTTCACCAAACTTAGATTGATTATTATGTGCTATAGCAAATTTAGCCTCATCTGTTATCTCACCAATAGAGGTTATTATTGGATCAACAATTTTTGAGTATCTATTTTTCAAAGATCTAACAGATTTAACCATTTTTCCAGTATTACCACGTTTTAAAGTATATCCAATGACAAAAGAAGATTGTAATTTATTTGTAAATTTAAAAATTTTCTTCTCTCTAGATAAGTATATCAATCCACCAAATGTACTAACACTTGTATCCAAAGGACTTGCAATTCCTTGAACTGAAGATTCAATTTCATGAGCCTTTTTAGCTAAATAATTCTTGTTAAATTTCTTTCCATGATAATTAAAGAGTGCAGCTAAAGTAGATACAGTAACTGCAGCAGAAGATCCTAATCCAGACCCAATAGGAATGTCTAATGATAAATCAATTACAATTGGACTGTGATCATGGAATCTAAATAAAATTTCTAATATGTATTTGATTATTCCAGGTTTTCCTCGATTTGAGATATATCTTTTATTTCTAGTATTCAATTCAGCTTCAAAACCTAAGTCATCTGATTTAAAAATAGAACTATTTGTAGAAGATTTTGTTATTTTTATGGTGACTCTTTTATTAACTGCACCAGCAATAGCTGGTTCACCATAAACAACAGCATGTTCTCCAAATAATATCATTTTTCCTGGAGCTGAAGCTATAGATTCCATTTTAACACGATTTTTATTTATTTTTATTTGATTTCACTTAAGTTCATCTGATAAAAGTATCAATAAACAATACAATTCCTAATAAAAATACCAATAAACAGATACAACTACCCATAATAAAAATATCAATAAACAGATACAACTACCCATAATAAAAATATCAATAACCAGACATGTATTAATATTCAAATCTCAAATCATTGGAAAATAGCTGAGCAATAACCAACAACTGAACTAAAATCTCCTGAAATATCTCCACTTGTAGCATATTTTAATATTTTTCCAGATTTAGCACCAAATGCCCTTGATGCTTTAATAGTAGCTACGGTTGTGCCATAACCACACATAGTAATTCCAATCTCATCAATATATCTCAACAATGCAAACTCATCCATTTTAGCTATTGCATCCATGATCAAGTTGTCTTGTTTTTGAGCTATTTCTCTAGGTTTATAATGAGTTAAATCCGTACTGCCAATAATAGAAATAGATGTATTCAGTTCATTAGCTGTTTCAACAATTACATTTGCAAGATTAGTTGAAGTTTCAATATCTTGCATTCCCATGACTATTGGGACTATCTTAAAATCATTAGAAAAATACTGTAAAAATGGTAAATGAACTTCACAGCTATGTTCTTTTAAATGAGCTGATGAATCAGAAGTTATTATATCTGACTTTGAAATCATGGTATTTGCAAAAGATTCATCAATTACAACTCTTCCAAGAGGAGTATCCCATGCTCCTTCACTATAAATTGAGATTTCACTTCCTAAACCAGTATGATTAGGACATAATATTATAAATGTTTCAGGAAATCCAGTTTCAACTAACTCATAATAAGTATGAGCTGCTATTGGGCCTGAATAAATATATCCTGCATGAGGAATTATAGAACCATAAATTTTTTTATCATGCGAATTGATTTCATCTATTAAATCTTTGGATTTTTTTCCTAATTTTGGAATTTTACCAGGACCTAATTCATGATTAAAACACCATTCAATGGTTTTTTTAAGATCTTCAGGATTATTATCATAAAATAATCCAGCTACTGCAGGTTTTCTTATCATAAAATCACATCTTTAATTTTAATATGCTTCATGAAGATTTAAATACAAAAACTTAGATAAAGCTTGAAAATTTAACTATAATATTCTAGATACTGAAATATTATATACTGAAATATTAGATAGTGAAAGGATTTACTAAAACTGAAAGATTTAAGTGCAAGTATTTGCTTTTAGTATTAGGATATCTATTGTTAATATTAATTTAGTATTAGGATATCTGTTGTTAATATTAATTTAGTACTAGGATATCTGTTGTTAATATTAATTTAGTACTAGGATATCTGTTGTTAATATTAATTTAGTACTAGGATATTTGTTGTTAATATTAGAAAAGCAGACCTAAAATTTCAATTCAAAGTCAGTAGCATCAACATCTAATTCTTCATTCTCACCTATAATTCCTTTTTCTCTTAATATTTCTCTAGCTAATAACCAGTAAACTAAAGCTATAGCCTTTCTTCCTTTGTTATTAACTGGAATAGCTAAGTCTACTGTACTAAGTAAATTTTCTGTATCACATAAAGCTACAACAGGTACTCCAATTTGTTTTGATTCAATAATAGCTTGAGAATCAGATCTTGGATCTGTAACTACAATAACTTTAGGTTCGATGAATTTTGAATAATTTGGATTAGTTAATGTTCCAGGAATAAATCTTCCAGGAATGGATTTGCATCCTATTAATTCTGCAAACTTTTTAACTGGAGCTTGACCGTATTGTCTTGTAGCTACAACTAAAATATCTTCTGGATTATATTTAGATAAAAATTTAGCTCCTGCTTTGATTCTTTCGTTAGTTTTACTAATATCCAATACATACAATCCATCAGATCTTATACGGAATATATATTTTTCCATATCACCTGTTTTTTGTTGAGTTCCTATATGCAATCCTGCCGCTAAATATTGTTCTAATGGTATTAACAGTTCTGACAATTTATCACCTTTATTTTTATGATTATTCTTATTGTATAATTATTATTATATTATTATTATAATTTTTATTAATTATTTTAATAATATTTCTATAAACATTAATTATTTTGATAGTTTTTCTATAAAGATTGGTTATTTTTATAATATTTTTATAAAAACTTTATATTCTTATTAAATTTTTATATATGATTAATATTATATATTTCTATGATGCTTACCCTATAACAGATATTATTCATCATCCTCAACAGTTATACATTCTTGAGGACAAACATCCATACAAACTTCACATAAGCTACAATCTTCAGTATTTTGAATATTAATTTTATCTCCTTCAAGTACTAATACTTCCATAGGACAGACATCAGCACATTCTCCACAGTCTCCACCATCACATTTATTATAATCAATTTCTATATTAGCCATAATATCTCCTTTTTAACCTAAAATATACGAGTCATTTTAAATATTTAAATCAAAAGTTTTTTTTAATAATGGAATTTTTAATCCCATTTAGCCATAGTTGGATTAGATAATTCCTCTTCTATACGTATTAATTCATTTAATTTAGCTATTCTTTCTCCACCTAAGGCACCAGTCTTTATAAATGGTGCGGAGAAAGCTACTGATAAATGAGCTATAGTCTCATCAGTGGTTTCACCAGATCTATGAGAAACAACTGGAATTATATCATTAGTTTTAGCTAATTTAACTGTTGCATAAGTTTCAGATAAAGATCCTATTTGATTAGGCTTGATAATTAATGCATTAGCTGCTTTTTTTTCAATTCCTTCGGCCAATATATCCTTATTTGTAACAAAAATATCATCACCACAGATTAAACATTTATCGCCTACAATAGAGTTAAGTTGTGTGAACCCATCAAAATCACTTTCATCAAAAGGATCTTCAACATAAAACATTCCATAAGTTTCAATTATATCTTTAACAAACTCTATTTGTTCACCAGTGTCTTTAGAAACATTATCTTGAGCATAAACATATCTTTCTTTATCACTATCCCAAAGTTCAGAGGCAGCCATATCTAACCCGGGTTTAATAGATATTCCTAGTTCATCTCCAACCTCTTCACATGCTTGAGATTGTATTTCTAAAGCTGCAACATTAGTTATATTTGGAATCCATCCCCCTTCATCACCTTTACCTCCAGTGAATCTAGAGTCTTTATTCTGTATTAATTCTTTTAATTTTTTTGAAACAGCTGCATTCGCAAACACTGCTTCACTTATATTACTTGCACCTGTTGGAATAACCAAAAATTCTTGAATATCAGGAGCATGGACACCTGCATGAGCCCCACCATTCATAACATTACCTAGTGGATAAGGGATTTCATTAATGAAATTACCACCTAAAAATCTATAAAGAGGTAAATTATATGAAGCTGCTGCTGCTTTAGCTACCGCCATTGAAACAGCCACAGCAGTATTTCCACCAATAGCTGAATAATTATCAGTTCCATCAATCTCTTTTAAAACTAAATCAATATCTTCTAAATCCTCAGCATCCATTCCAATGAGTTCAGAAGAAATTACATCTTCAACTTCACTAAGTACTCTGTCTACCCCTCCCTCTGGAAAAGAGACAACTTCACGGGTCCCAGTACTTGCTCCACTTGGAGCTGCAGCTCGTCCAAAGCCATTCCAAGTGAGGATATCTACTTCTAATGTAGAGTTTCCCCTACTGTCTAAAATTTTCCTAACACGGACATCTTCTATAACACTATCCAAAAAAACACCCCAAAAGCGTTTTATATATTATTAAACTATTTTATACTAATTATATGTTTAATCAATAAATTACAGACTTATTACAATCATATGTTTAATCAACAATACATATTTATTACAATAATCATATAATTTTATTAGAAATTATATTAATTAAATTTATTAATGTTTTGCATTATAATTATGCTTAAATTAGATAACCATGATTTGATATCTTATTTAAATTCATTATTTATTAATATAATGCATTTATTATACTTTTGTTTATAATTCCAAATCATGTAACCTATAATGAGATTAAATAATCTTGTAAAAAACAGAGGTTGATTTATAGATTAATATGATATGATTACTTCATTTATAAATTTCATCCTATTATAAAATATTTTATAAAATCTTATAATAAAATATTGTATTAATTTACATATATTATTATGTTTTATTTTGATCTTAAATAATTAAAATGTTATAATAAAATATTGTATTAATTTACATATATTATTATGTTTTATTTTAAATCTTAAATAATAATTTTATATACATTTTATTTATTATTTTATTAATTCTTAAATATTTTTCTAAAATATTTTAAATATTCTAAAATATTTTAAATATAAAATATTATATAGAATTATTTACTAATATCCTTCAAAGATTTATTAATAATTTCTATTTATTAATATGTTATATTTATTAATATTTATAATTTAATATTCCTTAATTTAAACTATAACTTAATTTTATTATTCAATTGATCGAAGAAATTATTTATTAATCATTTCTTCTAGCAATTAATGGTAAAACTTTTTTTTCAAGTTCCAATGCAGCTATATCAATTGGATCAATAGAGTCAGATACCTTAACTAATGGTTTTGCACCCATAGAAAGTTGAAGAGCTCTTGCTCCAAGAAGTCTAGCTTTTTCAAATCTTGTTAATTTGCTTGTAGCCATTTTTATATCTCCATATGATAATCTTCTAGTATTACAATGAATGTAATTGTAATAAATAGAATTATAATAAATCAATCATAGCTATTTATGATTTTATGATAAATATTTAATCATTGATGATTGTTTTGGTAAAAATTATGTTAATAGGATCTAAAATATGAATTATTCCCATGTTTCAACATGAGTAATCAGCATTCTCCTACAACAATATCTTTTAAGGCCAATATCATCAAGAATAGTTTTGGAATCTTCTCCATCATCTAATCTTTTATTATATTCATCAAAATATGCAGAAACTGGTTTTCCACAACTTATACATCGTATAGGAATCATATTAAATCATCATTTCCTTGTTTTTATATCTTTTAATTCAAGAAAAACATGAAAAGTTTATCGAATCACCGATAACTTTTCTGTTTACGAGCTCTTGCTCCAGGACCACCATATTTCTTAGGTTCTGAACGTCTTGGATCTCCTACTAACATTGTCCTATCATATTGAACAAATTTTTCTTTAAGATCCATATCATTAGTCCATTGAACTAATCCTTTTGCAATTACCATACGGGCAGCTTCAGCTTGACCCATAACTCCTCCACCAACAACTTTAACATTGATATCCACATCATTGACAATATCCCCTGCTAAAGTTAAAGGTTCAGTTAATTTTAATCTTGCGAGCTCTGGAGAATAAAGTTCAATTGGGTATTTATTTATTCTAACTCTACCTTTACCTTCTTGAACAGTTCCTCTAGCAATAGCTGTTTTACGCTTTCCGCTTGTATGAACAACTTTTTTCATTAAAACACTTCCATAAATAAAACTTTTAAGCTAAAATTAGAATTTAGCCCCTAAAAGTTTTGAAATTTCTCCTAATTCAATTCCTTTTTTAATATCTTGATATTCTGCTTGAGATAAAACAGATGTTTCAGATTCTTGGAATTCTCTTGGAACACCGACATAAGCCTTTAATCCTTTAAAAGCTACTCTTCCTTTGGATTTTTTATAAGGCAACATTCCCCTTACAGTCCTTCTGAATATTTCTTCTGGCCTTCTAGGATATTTAGGCCCCATATCACGTGGATTAGAAATACTTGCTCTGTCAACTCTTTGTTTGTATTTAGCATAAGCCCATTCTTTAGAACCAGTGATGAGTATTTTCTCAGCATTGAGAACAACAATTTCTTCACCATCTAGAAGCTTTTTACTAATTACACTAGCAAGTCTTCCTAAAATATGTCCTTCACCGTTAATAATCATGAATAACACCATTTATTTCCCTTTAATTTTAATAAACATATAAAGATAGCAATAATTATAGTAAATATAATATAATAATTATAAGTACATAATAATTATTCCAATATCCTTATATTATTACCTTTAGGGTTTTTATCAAGTATGTCACTGATGGAAATACATTCTCCACCAGCTTCTTCAATTTTCTCTTGAGCATTTTGGGAAAAATTCAATGCTACAACACTAACCTTATGATCTAAAGATCCATTAGAAAGTACTTTACCAGGAATTAACACTGTTTCAGCTTCTTGTGAGAATCTGTTTATGGTTGATATGTTAACTTCTGCTTGTCTTCTTGTAGATCTTTCAAGGCGTTTTGCAACATCTTTCCAAATAGCTACTTCTTCTTTGTAAGATTTTTCTTTAAGATTTCCTATAAGTCCAATAAGATTAGGATTAGTCTTAATAACTCTTTTAGCCATTATTTGTTTCCTCCTCAATACTATTCTTTACTAAATTTGATAAATTTGTCTGCTTTCTCTCCTAAAATTTCACAAGCTTTTAATAAAACCTCTTCAGGAGGCATTGCACCATCAGTTTCAATTCTAAATATGAAATTGTTTGGTTCAAATCCTACATCAATATAACCATTTTCAGATGCCCTAAAACAACTTTTACACATAGAACAATTTTCTAGATTTTGCACTTTTATCTTTTTAGAACGCTTATCAGCTTTTAATATTCCTCTTGGACAAGCTTCAGCACAGCCATAGTCAACTTCTTTGTCTTCATTAAAAGTAATTTTAGGATATTGTTTATAGGAACACACAGTAGTAGGCATCCATTTTGCATGATCTTTTCCAAAACCAATCTTAGCTACTGCTTCTAATTCCACATTTTCGTCATTTTTAAGTTTTAAAAGAGGTATTGTATCATATACTGATTTTATTGTTGAGTCAGTGGAAGATAAATCCTTAGAATAAACAATTCCAGGACCAGTCTTATTTAATGTAAATGAAACGCTGCAACTAGGACAATAATCCTCACAATCACATTCATCAGCTAAATTTAAACCTTCAATAGCTGCAATATCTGAAACTATTGGAGTTAAACCTAATCTATGAGCTAATACTTCATTAAACATTGCTGAATCATTTTGAACAATGTTAACATCTTCAATAGCTAACTTAGGAACCTCCATCATAGCAATTCTACGAATTGCATTAACTAAAGGCACTTCTGCATCACGAATAATAAAAGTAATTTCATTTTCATCTTTATTTTTGACTTCAATCTCCATATTAGACCCTTCTTCCCCGTTTACCTCCAGGTCGTCCAGTACCATCATGAGGTATAGGAGTAATATCTTCTATTTTACCAATTCTGATTCCTGCTCTAGCTAAAGCTCTTATAGTAGCTTGGGCACCAGGACCTGGACTTCTAGGACCATTTCCACCAGGAGCTCTAACTTTTATATGTAAGCCAACATATCCTTTTTCTTTAGCATCATCAGCTGCACGAGTAGCTGCTTCCATAGCTGCAAAAGGAGATGCTTCTTGCCTATCAGCACGAACAACTTTTCCACCAGACCACTGACAAATTGTTTCAGCTCCAGTAATATCAGTTACAGTGATAATAGTGTTATTGAATGATGAGTAAATATTAGCTATTCCCCATTTTTCATCTTTTGCCATTATTACATCCTCTATCTATTTTTATGTGTTCTTTTTTTAGTAGCTTTTTTAGAAGATGGTTTACTAGATTTATCATCTACACTAGCTTCGCTTTTTGCAGAGTTAAATTCTTCTATTTGTTTAGCTACAGAAGGCGTGTAGAATCCTATGAAACTTTCTTCTCCCCTTTTTACTGCATAACTTGGAGAATCTACTTTCTTTCCATTCATAGCTATATGACCATGTATAACAAACATTCTTGCTTCTTTAGCTGTTCTAGAAAGTCCTTTTTGATGAACCATGGTTTGCAATCTTCTTCTTAAAACATGCTCAACAGTTAAGTTAAGAATGTCTTCTAATTGAGAGTTTTCCTCAAGGATTCCTTGCCTTGTTAGATGCCCAATTAATTCATTTTTCTCTTCTTCTACCTGTTCTGATGAGAAACCTAGTAAGTATCTTGCTTCCCTACTATATTTTTTAACTAATGTATCAGCTTTCCAAATCTCTTTTTTATTTTTTAAACCATATTTGACCATTAGTTTATTTTCTGCTTTAATTCTTTCAGCATTCCAAGGATGAGGTGGAGTGTCATACTTTTTTCTTGATTTTCTTGGATGTCCCATTATATAATCTCCTTAAATCAAATAATATTCATTATTTTTAATATTTGTTAAAATAATTCCTTAAATAGAATAAGTTCTTAATAATCTAATCAAAACAATTTAAATAATCAAAACAATTTAAACCATTAATTAGTGAATAATTTAATAAATAAACTAAATAATAGCTTAAATAATTACTACAATTAATATCTTAAATAATTTAACTAATGATTTAAAATCTTAAATAATTTAAATAATGATTTAAAATCTTAAATAATAACGTAAATATGTAATTAATTAAATCCATACTTAAATCATAGTATTCTAAGATATTAAACTAATTATTGATTAGATAGAATTAATTAACCTCTTCTACGCCTTACACCGACAGATGAACCTTTTCTAAAGGTAGATTTAGTTCTTTGACCCCTTACAGGCAAACCAACTTCATGTCTTCTTCCTTTATAGCTTCTAGTCTTTTTCATTCGATTTAAATCATCCCTTAAAGTCATAGCAAGATCAGATTCAATTAAATGAGAAGTTTTACCAGTTGCATAATCTCTTTGTCTATTTAACATCCATGTAGGAATATTAAATTTTTGAGGATCTTTTAAAGCTTCTTCAATTCTCAAGACATCTTCATCTGAGATATATCCAATTTTTTGATTTAAATCAAAGCCCATAGCTATAGCTAATGACCTAGATAAAGATATACCCACACCTTTAATGTCAGTTAAAGCATGTTCGATAGTTTTTTTACCATCTACATCCTTTCTTGAAATACGCACCAAGTGCTTAAAGTCGTCTTCCATTAAATAACCTCCGATTATTAGAGCGAACCCATGAGACGTTAAAAAAATTCTGGATTCGAATGCTTTACATAAAATTCATTTCATATAAAACACAGTTTTTTCAACAATATAAACTTAGTTAATTTAATATTTAATTAGATATAAGACTATTACATAATATATAAAACAATTAAGCAATATATAAATCAATTAAATAGTAATATATAAATTTTATTAATTTCTAAGAGTTCAATAATATTGGATACATAAACAGGATGTTTTTAGTACCAATGAACGCCGAGACTGGGATTTGAACCCAGGCGGGGAAAATCCCCACAAGATTTCCAGTCTTGCGCCTTACCAGGCTAGACTATCTCGGCAAGATAAACTAGACATTGAAACATTACCATCATATAGAGAAACATATCTAGAAGATAAAAAAAGTTTCAAAAATCTTACAATCAATCTTAAATTAGAAAAAGATAAATTCTAATTAATTAAGATTACAATCATTGCTATTCACTATTTAATCTTAAAAATACTAGTTATTTTTAAATTATAAAAATGGAATAAATTAGCAATAAATTAAGGATAAAACAATATTTAATTTTTAATACATTTAAAGTTTTTGGTTATTAAAATACCAGAAATATAATATTGATATTGCAACTTCCATAAAAACTGATATTAGAAAAAATTATCAAACTGTATTTATTATAGAATTTAATATTTAATAATATTTACATTATATCTTAATTAAATTTATATATAAATATAATTAATTAAAAGAAAAATTATAATATACTAATATTTGTTTATTAAAAAATAAATAAGAGGTATTAAATCTAAAACTCAGTGAAATACCACCTATCTAAAAAAAGTAATTTATTTAGTATTAATATAATTAATAAAACTAATATTTAGTACATAGAATACCTTAACTATCATAATATTTAAATATTCCTATATTAATAAATAAAAATTACTTATAATATTATAAAAAAGTATAATATTTAATAAAATTCATATATGAAAATATATGAAAATATATAAAAATTCGTATATTAAAAAATAATCAAAAACAATTGAAAAAAGTTGTATCCATGCCTCTTAAGATCAAACATGAGATATACGATGAAAAATGAAGATTAATAAAATCAAAGAACAATTTCATTATAATCATTAAACTGTTATAATAAGAAAATATCCAAAGACCCAAAACAAGATTATTTGTATCAACAGCTTATGCATCAACATAGGCATGAGATATGAGTTATTCAGTTTTACCACTCTTTTTTAAAAATATAATGGTTCTTTTATCATCTAAACTATTTTGATCTCTTTAACACTTTAATTTTATCATTTAATATTATATTAAAATATTAATGAAAAAATATAAATATTAATAAAAAAATATAAAAATTAAAAATAAAAATGAGGTAATAAATGGTTATAGTTAAAAATAGCATGTTTTATTCAATAAATTATAATTCTGAGTTTCAAGAACTTATAATAATATATTCTAATATGATCAAAGATACTTATATTGATGTGCCAAAAACATTATATTTAGAATTTGAAAGCTCTAGGTGGACGTATTCCTTTTTTAGAAGAAAAATAAAAGGTAAGTTTGTAGTATACAAAAACGACACGATAAATTTTAATGATGAATTTCCTGATGATGCTTTATGAGTAGTTTTGTAAAAAGAATGATTTATAAAGAGTAATAGTATAATTGATTCATCTTCATGTATTTGAAATAGTATTATATTTTACTATACTTTGAAGATATATCTATTACATTTTCTTTGTAATTAGTTATGATGGTGGAAATAATTATTTTTCAGAATTTTATTCTTGATATCATGGGTTTAAATTTAATATAATCCTATATTAATTCTTAATTTATTAAAATTAAATATCCAAGCTAGTTAAATTTTAAATAAAATTCTAATAAACATTAATATTGATATAATATTAGTAAATTCCAAATAGCTTATTTTATTCTTTATGTTGAAAATAAATACATATTAGCTAAATAAAAAAATATAATTATTGCCAAAAATTTCGTGCTTGACTATATTAAAAAAATTTCATGATTAAAACAAATTAGAAGAAATAAGAAAAAAATAGCTATTTCCACATCATAGGATATATGTCGGTTTTCATGAAAACTTTTTTGGTATCAAACATTATTCCAGAAGAAGCTTCCAAGATTTCTTCAACATTTAAAAGAGATTTTGCAGAAGCCACTAGTTCTCCTTTTAGAGTAAGAATGGCTACAGTATTGTCTTTTCTAATGTCTTCTGAAATAGATACTATTCCCCCTGCAGCTAAATCGGCACCATGGCAAAGTGCATCGACTGCAGAATCCCTAATGAATACTTTTGGCAAATGTTCAGTAGCCTTTTCCATTGGGAGTACATATTTTCTTAAATAAGATTCATCATCATCTTCTTTCCAATAATGATAAGCATCAGTGACGTCTTGTAGAGTTACTAAATTCTCATTTTCTGTAAATGATCCTACTTCAGTTCTGCGTAACTCTGCCATGTGTGCTCCAGTTCCTAGGGCTTCACCTATATCATGACAATAAGTCCTTACATATGTTCCAGCTTCACAACCAATTTTAAATAGAACATTTCTACCTTCAATTTCAAGTAAATCAATATAATAAATAGTTCTAACACGTAATTCCCTTTTTACAGCGGACTTTACAGGAGGTGTTTGAAATATTTTACCTTGAAATTCATTGAGGATATCTCTAATTCTATTTTCATCAACATCTTGATGTAATGTCATTAAACAAACATATTCCTTAGGTGCTGATAATAACAGCTGAATCACACGGGTTGCTGAATCAATTCCAATTGGTAAAACACCAGTGACTTTAGGGTCTAAAGTACCTCCATGGCCTGTTTTTTCAACATTGAGAATTCTTTTAAGCCAAGAATCAATTTCATGAGAAGTTGGCCCTGATGGTTTATCTAAATTAATGATACCTTTGGATAGATGTTCCTCTATTGATCTATCATGAGGTTTAGATCCATATTCAGGGTTTGTTGTTGATTTAGATTTAATTAAAAGTTTTCCCATGGTTATACCTCAAAATTTTTAAAAAAATTAAAAATATATGCAAAAAAATTAAAAATTAAAAAAAGATAATTATAAAATCATATTTATAATTATTATCTATGATATTTTTCTTATTATGCCTTTAAATCAATATATTTAGTTTTATAAATAAATAATGTTAACTTAGATATTAAATAGCTTACATTTATAATTAAACATCTTTAACTTTTATAAATAATTTTATATTCAGATGATTAAATAGCTTACATTTATAATTAAACATATTAAAAAATGAAGGAAAATGAAAATGTTGTAAAGTTTATAAAGCTTCTAAAGCTTTTTTAATTGTTTCTGCATCACCAGAAACATCTAAAGTTTCTTCTAAAGGTTCAAGATGATTAATATTACATCTTCTATTTTTAACAGAAACTCCAATCACTTCAACAAAGTTTTCATCGATAATTTCTACAATTGCACATTTTTCTCCTGCTTCCCTACCTGCAGTTTTAATACATACTCTTCCTACTTCTATGGATGCCATTATATCACCTTTAATGTTGTTAATATGATTTCTGAAATATTTACTGGGTTGAATCTGTTAGTATTCAATACTAAATCGTAAATATCAAAGTTATTAATATCAATATCATGAATTTCTAAATATCTTAAAGCTTCACTTCTCTCTCGAATTAAGATTTCTTTTTTAGCTACATATTTAGACTTAGACTCCCTGTTAGAAATTCTTTCACATCTAGTATCAAATGGAGCTAGTAACCAAATTTTAAGGTTTGCTTCCACAAAATAAGCAGAAAGTCTTCCTTCGATAATTAAGTCTTTAGATTCTTTAGCTAAATCAGCTTGCCGTTTATCAAGCTCAATATCGATAGATGTATTGTCTTCAGCAAATTTACTGAATTCAATAAGAGACATTCCTTTTTCCTTTGCCATATCTCTAAATATATTTCCTGCAGAAATAAAAGGAATATTAATCTTTTCTGACAATACTTCAGCAGCAGTAGTTGTTCCACTACCTGCTAAACCACCGATGGTTATAATCATCAGGACCTTGCCTCTGATTTAAAATGTTTCCGAGTGCATTCAGAGCATAAATATCCCCCAAATGGTCTGTTAGGCCTTCTTTTACTTTTTGATAATTTTCTAATTTCGTATGATCTTCCTCTTGGGACTCCATGTAAAAGTTTACCACATTCAGCGCAAACATGTTTACTTGGTTTTTTCTTTTTGTATCTCAAGACGTTTTGACCGCCTGGAGTTTTTTTATGAGTTCTTTTGTATGATCTAGATCTAAATCTATTTGCAGGCATTTTTTCACCTAATATTTATTATTTTTAAGTAGTATATTTATTAACATTTTTTGATTTTGTTAAAAATAGCTAGTATTATAATATTATATAATCATTTTATTATATAATTATTAAATTATTAATTGCATTATAAATTATTTATCATAATTATTTCTAATTACTCAGAATTATTATTCATAATTATTTTAAAATAACATTATTTTTGTAGCTATTAGTTTCATGATTAAAAATTTTAGCGAATTGAATCATGAGAGGTGTAAAATTTCATGAAATTGAATGATAATAGGGTGAAATCAAGTTACATCCCTGATTTAAGACCCATGTATTTTCTAAGAATTTGTGACATTGCAAATGTACAAAGAATATACCATCCTAACCAACCTACTATGAAAGGAGCACTATTACCTCCATAGAACATATGCCACAATGGTACAAGTAATATATAATAGACAAATTCAGGTAATTGAACAGCTACTTTAGAAACTGCAGACTGACCCATCCACCAATATACTAAAATTATTGGAATAAAAGTTATAATCACTGGTTTAAAAGAGGATGTCATCATCTTAGTTTGCTTTGCCATAACTTCTTTCTGTTGAGCTTGAGCTTTAGCTAATGCTTTGGAATCTCCACTTAACTGCGCTTCTTTCATCTCTGTTTGAAATTCTTTCATTTCATTTCTTATAGATTCCATTTCATCCTGATTAACCAATAATTTATTAGCTAAAGTAGTTATAAAAGCTATTAAAGTAGATATCAGGAAAATTGTTAGCATAGGATTTGAAGGATTAGGATCTAAAGCCAATACTGGCCCAAAAATCATGTCTAATCCACCAAAAATTATAGTAAATATATCCATTTTTTATTTCCTCTTTTTAAATATTTAATCTCTCTAGAATATCAATCCAATAAATATTATATTAGTCCAAATTGTCATTATATTCAATATTTCTTTAAATAATAAATTCTAATTAATTATTATATTCAGTATTTTTAGATATTTATAATTGATTATTTTATTTATTAATAATTATAATAACTCCAATTAGTTATTTAATTCTTTTATTAAATATTTTAATTTATTATAAAAGTTTATTTTAGTTTAAAATTATTTTAAAGTTGCAACAAGGTTATCAACAATTATATCCAATTGATCATCGTGATTTTCTAAAATTTTAACAGTTGCTCCAGTAAGAGTGGAATAAGACATGGCTGTGGATCTGTTTATTTCTTGGTGTAATCTAATTTCATCATATTTTTCCATGTCCCTAGTTCTGCTAATATCAGAAATTCTTCTGAGAATAATTTCATCGGGATCAGCTTCTATTAATATAAAAGTATCTGGGTTTAATTCATCTAAAACCCATTTAGGAAGCCCTGGTAAAAATCCTAAAGGAGTACTTATTGTACAATGAGTATCTACAATAACATTTTCATTTTGAGATACATCTTTTATATGTTTAGCAGCTTCCTTTTGAATATTTTTTTGGATTTCAGGAGATAACTTTCTTAAATCATCCCTATCCTTCACAATAGATTTGTCTTTAGCTATTTTAGTCATAACATCCCCATAATTTAAATGAAGATAATCAACTTCTTCTAATGTCTTTTCCAATACTGTAGTACTCCCAGAGCCTGGAATTCCAGTTAAAATCACCAATTTCAAATAGATCCCTCTTAACAAAGATTAATTTACATCTCATACTAATTAATTCTCATACTAATTAATTATTTATTCTAATTACCTATTCATCTCAGAATTATTCTCTTAAGAATCCCCCAAGAATCTTCTTAACATAGGATGCATATCCATGAGTTGTTCTTGAGCTATTTCTTCATAAAGTTTATAAATAATACCTACAGTCAATAAAACTCCAGTTCCTCCACCGACAGCCTGAGTCAAATCAGCCCCAAATGCCAGTATACCAACAAAAGCACCACCAAGAACTGTTAAAGCAGGTATATATTTTTTCATTATTTTTTGAAGTTGTTTTTTACTACTTCTGAATCCAGGAATCTGAATTCCAGAGTCGTACAACTTTTTAGACACTTCTTTAGCATTTAAACCACTCATCTCTACCCATAGCCATGAGAAAAGAATACAGAATCCTACGAAAAATACACCATAAATCAATACTTTTAAAGGATCTGTAAAGAGCAATCCCAAACTCGAAGGAGTTGAAAGATAATATGCAATCCCACTAATAGCCTTACCATTTACAACTTCACCTAAAATTGGGGCTCCAACTCTCTGAAACACACTTGCCATTAGTGAAATATTTACAAGAAAAGCACTAGTTAAAATAACTGGCATATTACTTGCATAGATGAACTTTAAAGGATATTTAGCCACAGATCCTCTAATTCTTCCATGACCTCGAACTTGACCATGAGAAATTGGTATCTCTACTCTCATACTTTCACCATATACAGCCACTAAGAACACTCCAATGGTAGCTATTAGTGGAATCAGTATTGCAGGATCAGGAGAACCTGCCATTATTGATTGTATGAATTTAGGAATTATACCTGGCATGACACCTGGTTGGAATGCCGTTGGTAGGAAGTTAAATGCTCCTACTATAATTGCCTCTGAAACTCCAGCAGCAATGAATAATCCTACACCACTTCCAAAACCCCATTTTGATACAACTTCATCGAGGAAAATAATCAGTATAGATCCTATAACTAATTGAAGTAACAATATCCACTGAAGATCAGCACTTATAGGAATTAAACTTCCAGTAAATACAAGAACAGCTGCTTCAAATACTGTAAATACAATAGCTAGTACTTTTTGAGTACCTTGGAAGAGAGCCTTATCTTCATGTTTAGAAAGATCAAGTTTCAAAATCTTAGCTCCAACCAACAATTGCAAGACAATAGATGAAGTTACGATAGGACCAATTCCTAAAGTAAGAATTGAACTAAAACTACCTGCCATAACAGCTCTCATTTGAGCAAACTGATCTACTGATTGAGGACTCAATCCATAAAGAGGAATTTTTGTTAAAAAGAAATATAACAGTAATATAATAACTGTCCATTTAAGTTTCTCTTTAAAATCTTGCCTATGTATGGGTACCTTTACCTCAGGAAGTAGAGCAAACACCGGTTTTAAATATTCTAAAATCATTTTAATCCTCAGTACTATTTAAAATATAAAGAAAATACTAATCAAGATATTTAAAGATTTAAGCACCTCTTATCATTCAACTTTATAATTTTAATATAGTTTAATTTGAATATAATATTTAACTTTTTAATAAACTTTAATTTTAATCTGAATTGCTTTTATAATGTATTTTTTAATATTAATCTATTTTTTAATATAATTAAATTTAAGAAAATATTCATATTATTAATTATTGAATTAAATAGATTCTATAAAAAAGATTATTAATTTATATAATTATTAAATATGAAATTTGTATTGTAACTGTATTGTAATATATAAAGATTAATATATTTAAACTAGTGCCATATTTATAAAACACATACAGATATAATATATAGAAGAGTTAAAACTATAAATTTATAGCTTCTCCTCCAGCTTCTTGTATTTTATCTTCTGCAGAAGCAGAAAACATAGGAGATTTGATTGTTAAGGCTCTTGAAAGTCTTCCTTTTCCTAAAACTTTGTTATACCCTAAATCAGTTACATCTATAATAATAGCATCCCCTTCTTTGGTAGCTATTCCATTAGCCACTAATTTTTCTGAATGTTCATCTAAATAACCCAAATTAACAGGACTAACTTTTTTTATAGCTTTTTGAGGTCTTTTAAAACCATATTTGCCGAAATGATCTGGATCAAATTTAACAGTCCAAGTCCAATGGTGTTTACCCATTCCAGCTTTTCCTTTTCCACCTTTGTTACCTGCACCTCTTCTTTTTTTGGAACAGCCTCCTCCGATAGATCTTGATCCTCTCATTTTATTAATCTTACGAGTTTTTCTAATCATTATTACACCTACAATAATATCTAAGTCATTCTATTGACGAGATCTTTAATGACTTCGCCCCTATAACCTAAAGAGCCTCCTTCATTAATTGAAAGTCTAATACCTTCATATCCTTTTCGTGGAGGATGTAATCTAAAAATAGGTTTCATATCAATATCAGTAGCTTTAATCTCAGAATTAATCAATAAATTAGCGATTTCTTCAATAGAGGAATAATCAGTATTCTCTTTTAAATATTCATCAGTGACTTTTTTCCCACCAACAAATTCTCCTCTTTTAGATATAATTTCAGCTAAAGTATCAGAATCTATTTCACCCCAGGTGATATAATCTTTAGCTTTTTGAAGCATACCTTTATAATTAGGATTTTCTTCAACTAAAACACCATGATTAATCCTAGTTAATCTTAACATTTTTAAAGTATCAGCTATGCCTTTGTTGACACCAGTTGTACCTCGAATTCTAATAACAAAAAACATTAAAATCACCTTTAGTTAGAGCATACACCCATGCTCTTAAGATCTTTTTCAGTTGCTTTAACTTTGTTTAATCCTTTTAATGCTTCAAAAGTAGCATTTGCAAAGTTAACGGTTGTTTGAGTTTGACCACTTGATTTTGACCACACATCAGCTATTCCTGAAAGTTTCATTAAAGTTTTACCAACATCACCAATAGCTAAACCTACACCTGCTGGAGCTGGTATCAATACAACATTGACACTTCCAGTTTTACCTTGTACTTTGAAAGGAACAGTATGTTCTCTTCCACAAACACAACCCCAATCTCCACAGCCTCTTCTAACTTTTATGATGTTATATTTAGCATCATCAACAGCTTTTCGGATAGCTGGTCCAACTTCACGAGCTTTACCTTGACCTAATCCAACGTAACCATTCTTGTTACCTACTGCAACAATAACTCTGAAATTAACTTTTCTTCCAGATTTATGCATTCTTTGGACCAAGTTGACATCCATTACTTCTTCTTCTAGCTCTGGAAGCAAAGCATCTACTATTTCCAATTCCATTATTGGGAGACCTTTTTCAAAAATTTCATCAATATCGGTGATGGTTCCTTCTTTAACCATTCTACCAACCTTTGTTTTAGGTTCCCAATCTTCCATATTAAAACTCATAATTAGGCCTCATCAATTTTATTTTTAATTTCTTCAAAATGACTAGGTAAATCTGTTACTTGGAGTCCTCTTTCACCATATTTAGAAAATTGTTTTTTAATACCTTCATCATCTAATGATTTAGCATATTCAGCTATAGTTTCTCCAGATATACGATTATCCTCAGGTAAAATAGTTTCGCCATGAGGAATATTTAATCCTGCATCAGACGCTCCTTTAAGAGCTGCGAATATTTTAGATCCTCTGATAGGAGATTTTAACCCTATGTCTAAAACCACATCTGTTACACCTTTATCTAAAGCTTTCTTACCACAAAGATAAGCAGTTAAATAAGCTACGCTTATATTGCTAGTTCCACCTAACCATCCTATCTTTTCTAATTCTTTACTATGTGCAGATACGATGGTTTCATCCCCATCCTTTCCCACATTTATTATCTGAGCTATTACATTAGCATTAGAGATCCTAACTACAAATCTAGACTTGTCTAAATCTACTAATTTTATTCTGGCATTATAGTCAGTCTTTCCTTCTCTTCTTCTTCTAAATGCTACTTTATATTTTGATCCTTGTGCCACCTATATTCCTCCTATTTAATCAAATCATGGTCCCTGGCATAGGTTTTCATATAAGATTTACTTCTGAAGGCCCCACCTTTAGCCATTTTATATAATTTACGATAAGTTGTAGCATTGATCTCTTCTGCTTCACGCATACTTTTAAGATCCTTCCTCAAAGCACGGATAGTAGTCATCCAAACTTGTTTTTTAGGAGTACGAGCTTTTTTTGCTCCTTTTATGCTACCTCTACCTTTTCTTTTTCCTTTTTTCTTTTGTTCTTTTATTTTTTTTGATCTATAGCTGCTTATACCCTTTTGGGGTTTGGCTTTTATAGCTTTTTGATCTATTAGCTGCTTTACACCTTCTCTTGTAATAGCCCTTGATACTTCTTCAATTTGTTCAGGATCAATCCAAACACGATTAATCCCAACCTTAAGTATACTTGCAGCTAATCTCTTTTGAGTAGTAAGATTCATGAAAAACCTCCATTTTCAGCTTAGCTGATAAACTTGAATCATTTTAATTATTTATTCAAGTTTCCCTTATATTTTTAGTTATTAATTAATTTAATTAATTTTAATATTATCAAACTAATAGTTATTGACATAAGTTATACAAATTGTTATAAAAATTTCAATGTAATTATTTTAAAACATTACATTAGATTATTCATTATTTATATTAATCCATTTATTTGAGTTTATAATAATTAATCTTAATATAATTAATTTTAACATGATTATCTTTAATATCTATATTCCTTAATTTGTATTCCTTAATAATAGTTCATTAATATTATGTTATATGTCATAAGTAGTTAATATAATTAATAATAATAAATTTTAATAAATTAACTCAATTAAAACATTCATCTTAAATAGTTTTAGCTATTTATTTAATATTTTAATACCTAATTCTGATGCCTTAGTTAACATCAGCTCTTTTTTTCTTTTGCCAATAGTAGCACTAATTCTTCCTGCTTCAGTTTCAGGATCTAAATTTTCTAATTCAGACATATTTCGAACAAGAACATCTTTGAACCCAGATGGATGAAGTCCTCTCATAACTTTAGGAGAACCATATCCAATAGAAGGCATTGCAGGTTTCCCTGCTTCATATCTTCTCATTTTACTGGTTTTTCCTCTTGGACGTCTCCATTTTATTCCAAGTTTTTTATATCTGGCGTATTCTTGTCTTTTGAATTTTTTCTTCATTGAATCACCAATAAATAATACATTATTTTTTTAAGTTGTAGTATTGCATTAATAATCTATTTAATAATAATTCACTACATATACTCATTACACTCTAACTTTTATCTACAAGATATATTCCATCTTGGAACACTCTAGGGTCTCTTCCCTTAATTTTAGTAGCTTGCTCTAAATTAGCCATTGTTTGACCAACATCTTCTTTATTAATGCCTGTGACAGTTACTTCGTCACCTTTTACATTAACTTTAGTAGCACCTACAATATTAGCAGACCTAGGGTGTCTTTCACCTAAAAAATTGTCAATGCTTACTTTATTTCCTTTGACCTTTACAGTCATTGGAAAATGAGCAAAAACAATTTTCATTTTATATGTAAACCCACTTGTAACCCCAATAATCATGTTGGATATATGAGCTCGTGTGGTTCCAATCATAGATTTATCTTTCTTTTTAGGAAAAGAAGTTTCTAAAAGTACTTTGTCATCTTCTTTTTTAATAGATATATTAGGATATGTAAATTTCCTAGAAACTTCGCCTTGAGGCCCCTTAACAGTTAAAATATTACCAATAGCAACATCTACACCCTTAGGAATCAATATTTCTTCCTTAATAACAGCAGCTAGAACCATCTCATCACCTAATACATATAAGCCAGCAAACGACCGCCAATACCTTTCTCTTTAGCTTCATTATGAGTCATAATTCCTTCAGGAGTGGTTACGATCAAAATTCCAAAGTTTTTTGCTGGTAAATATCTTTTTTCAAATTTCTCAAATTCATCTTTTTTTACAGAATGACGAGGCTTTATAACACCACATTGATTTATGTTACCTTCTAATTCTACTTCAAATTTTCCGGCCTTATCATCATCTATATATTCAAATTCACTAATATAATTCTCTTTTTGCATTGTGCTCAATACTTGCCCAATTAATTTAGAGGCAGGAGAAATAGAACAAGATTCATTAACTTGAAGCTCATTATTTCTAATATTAGTTAGAGCATCTGCAAGAGGATCCATAAGAGTCATAATAAAACACCTCTAATTATATTTTTTAAATCCAATTTTAGGAGCAACTTCTCTAAAACATTGTCTACATAACATGAGTCCGTATCTTCGAATCATAGCAGAATGATCCCCACATCGACTACATTTTCTTGCTGCTTTTCCATATTTTCTTGGCAACATATCACCTTAAATTTTAGTTAATCATTTAATTGATTATTTAATCTTGATTTATTAATCTTGAATTTATAATTCAGTAAATTTTTTCAGTTAGTCGCTAATTTCAATTGAATTAGCTGATTTTCACTTGAAAATTATCTTCCATATATTTCATGGTTTCTTCTTTTTTAACCATATGTTTTTCAGGAATCTTTTTTTGCTGAATTTTTCTTCTTTTTACCCTATATCCTGGTTTTTCAAAGGTAATAGAAACATTCATTCCAAAAATACCAATATCTGGATCATAACGAATTCCTGGAATATCAATATGCTCTTCTATACCAAATGAAACATTACCTTGAGTATCAAACTGTTTTGATTTTATATTATTACCAATACCATCTAAAACCATTTTAATAGCTTTATTCGCACTTTCACCACGTAAAGTTACTTTACATGCAATTGGTTGATTCTTTCTAATTCCAAATTCAGGGTTTGTAACTTTAGAAAAAGTTTTAACAGGCTCTTGTCCAGTTAATTCAGATAAAAGCTTTATAGCACGAGATAATCTTTCTCCAGATTCTCCAACACCGATATTGAGAGTAGTTTTGGCTATGAGAACTTCTTCCATAGGATTCATCTAGTTACCTCCTGGAAGTGAAATTATAGGTTCATCTTTTCCTATAACAAAAGCATAATCTTTTAAAGTAAGAAATTCATTCTTTTTATCATTTTCAACAATGACAGTGTTAGGATTAGATGATTTATTAATAATAACTTCGTTAATTTTTCCTATTTCCCCAGTATGTTTACCACCAGTGATAAGAACCATAGCTCCTTCTTCAAATTTGAAATTATCTGTAATTTCTTGATTAGGAACATTTAAACTAACAACATCCCCAACAGAATAAGATTCATCTACAATCATATTCCTACCATCATGAAGATTTAATTGAGTTTTATTTTCTTTAATAGTAGTTTTATCAGTAATTTTACATAACTTAAATCCATCATTCCCCTTTGGAATGGGATGGAGGGTTAATCTACCTTTAGTATCTGGAAGAATCCTATAAGTTTCCTCAGTTTTTGGAATTTGAACTACATCCATAAACCCGACAGGATATTTATAATCTTTTCTAGCTCTACCGTCAACTAACACTTTACCAGTGTTAATAATTCTTTTAGCTTCTCTTGAATTATCAGCTAAACCTAAAATATCCCTGACAACAATCAATAATGACAATGATTCTTCGATTGCATGTGGTCCTGCTGCAGGCTTTACTGTCCATTTATTTTCTTTTGGGTGAATAGGCCAATTTTTAGGTGCTTTATATCTCTTAAGATGCTTTCTTGATCCCATTTTTGCCATTTTATTCCTCCCTTTCCATTATTCTATTTCTTCGTTCATCTTTTAAATCAGCATCCACAATCATTAAGTTGGATGGATGAATCGGTGAAAAGACTGAGGTTCCATCAGGTTTACTTAAAGTAACACCTTCAATTACAACTTTGTACTTTTTGGTATCAATACTTTCAACCTTCCCCTCATGATCTTTAAATTCACCACGCATGATTTTTACTGTGTCACCAGTTCTAATAGGTAAAGATCTTTTATTAAAATCTTCTCTTAAATCCTTACTTAAAGTAACACTCATTATTTTACGACGAGCGTGTAAAGGTGCATTATAAAGAGCTTTCCTCTGTTTTCTTGGCTGTTTTGACATTTTTATCACCATTAACTTATTAAACTAATATGCTTGCAGCACTTCCTACACTTGGCCATTTGTCAGCAGCTTCCTTAGCAACAGGTCCCCTTACTTCAGACCCTTTTAAAACTCCTTCAGGAGTTATTATGACAGCAGCATTATCTTCAAATTTCACACGAAGTCCATCAGCACGGCGGTATTCCTTTTTCTGTCTCACAACGACAGCGTTAACAACTTCCCGGCGCATATCTGCAGTTCCTTTCTTAACAGAAGCAACTACAAGATCACCAACACCAGCCACATCAAGCCTCCTACGTACTCCTTTATATCCCTTAACAGATATTATTTCAATTTCACGTGCACCTGTATTATCAACACATTGAAGACGAGCGCCAATAGGTAATGATTTAGATACATTAGATGTAGTAGCCTTCATTTACTTATCTCCTTTTACCTCAACTAAAACAAAATGTTTAGTTTTACTTAAAGGTCTACATTCTGCAATTTTGACTGAATCACCAATATTTACATTGATACAATCAGGTTTATGAACATTAATTTTAGACTTTCTTTTTTCATATCTTTCATATTTTCGTATGAATTTGTAGAAACTACGTTCTACTGTAATAGTTCTTTCTGCTTTATCACTAGTGACAATTCCTTCTAAAATTTGTCCCCTAACTGGTAAAGTTCCGTGAAATGGGCAGTTTGAATCATTACATTCAGTTTCTATCTGTTGAACATTAAGACCAACCATGTTATCACCACATAACTATAATTAAATTAATAATTTATAATAATTTTAAGTTATTCATTTTAAGATTGAATAAACAACCATGAAATAATCATGATTAAATAATCATTATAATTTTTTATATCTCTTTTTAATCCTATCTTCTGGACGATTAAACAATATTTTCCCATCAATCTCGACCCATTCTTCACTCGGTAGCAAAAAATGGAAAATTGAAACATTTTTAGGAATCATTTTAGTTTCAGTCCCTTTTTCATTTTTAGTTTCAATTGAGATAGTTTTTTTCGTCTCATCTATGATATTTCCACTAATTCCAATTAAAGATTCATTAGAACTCTCAATAACTTCAACATATAATCCAATCAATTCATGATAGAAAATATTTTTTGATGTTATCATAATTATCAATTGTATTGACTAAATTAAAATTGTAAATTGATATCATGAAAAATGATAAAAGATTAATTTCTTCTTTTTCTATTGAATTTTCTATCAGCATCTCTGATTTCAATAGTATCAGAAGAAAAGCCCATATCAGATAAAACTTCTTTGACCTTTCTTTTATGATCACCTTGAAGTTCTATTTGACCTTTTTTAGCAGTACCTCCACAGGCACAACGAGCTTTTAACTCTTTAGTTAATTCTTTTATATCAATATCATGTTCATCTATGCCTTCTACAATTGTCATAAGTTTTCCGAATCTTCTCCTAACTGTAAACACTTTTACAGTTTGAACTTCTCTTGCAATTTCTTCACAAACACAAAGTTCCTCAGGAAGACCACATACATCACAGATTTTCATTTACTTCTCCTTTTGTTTTTGACTCATAATTGTGAGAACACGAGCAATAGTTCTCTTAAGTTCTCTAATTTTTCCAGGATTTTCATTAACCCCAGCAGCAGCACTTTTAGAAATATTTTTGGCTAATTCTGCTTTGAGTTCAGTCAATTTTTCTTGAATGTCCTCAATTTCCATTTCCCAAATTTCTTTACTTCTTAAAATCGCCATTCATTTCAACTCTTAGTAATTTTTAAATTATAGCTCAATTGATCAATGTATTAAATAACTTTCAAATATTAATCAACTGAGTTATTAGATTAATTGAATAAATTAATTAATAAATTAATCATTCTTTCTTATCTTCAGATGATTCTTTACTAGATCCATCTTTAGAATCTTTTTCAACTTCATCATCTTTTAGAATCTTTTCAGCTGTTTCTTCAATAGCTTCTTCTTCCACTTCTTCTTCAGCTATTTCTTCAATTATTTCTTCCATAGCTTCATCTTCCGTTTCTTTTTCGACTATTTCTTCAACTATTTCTTCAAGCTCTTCAAGCTCTTCAATTTCTTCTAATTCTTCTAGATTTTCAAGTTCTTTCTCTTCTTCAACCAATTCCTCATCAGAAGGCTCTTGTGAAATTTTTACAATTTCTTCATCTTCTTCAACTATATTTTCAATAGTTTCTTCTTTTGGAGGAAGAATATCCACTTTATCAGGTAATACTGCATCAGGAGGCATTATTCTAACAAAAATACCTAAAACTCCTGGTTTTAATTGTACAGTAGCAAAGCCTTCCTTAACAAACCTTGTTGATGGTTCACCACATTTTTTGATGTAACCTTCTACAAACTTAGCAACAGCAGACCTTGAGCCTCTAATTTTACCAGATATAGTTACTTCGACACCTTGAGCTCCAGCACCCATTATCCTACGAATAGTTGAGTAAGCTACTCTTCTAAAATGCATCCCTCTTTGTAACATTGAAGCTATTTTATAAGCCATAATTTTTGGATTCAATTCAGGTACATCAAGTTCTTTTACTTCTACTTGAGGATTATCAAGATCAAAATTAGTCTTAAGAGTTTGAGTTATTGCTCTTACGGTTTTACCACCTCTACCAATAACCATTCCTGGTCTTTCAGCATATACAACAACCATTGTACCAAGAGGAGTGATTTGAATATCCATTCCACCGTAACCTGCTCTTTCAAGCTCACTTTCTAAATATTCATCAATCTTAGTCCGTTTAAGACCTTCAGTGACAAAATCTTTTTCAATCATTAATTTAAGCCTCCTCTAAAACGATTTGCACATGGGTTGTTGGTGTGTTAAAAGGAGTTACTCTTCCAAATGCCCTTTGAATTCCCCCTTTCATAACAAAACCTCTATGGCTGGAAATATGAATAATTTTTAAATTTTCAGTATCCAAACCATTATACTCAGCATTAGCTTCAGCATTTTCTAATATTTTTAGAATTTCTGTAGATGCTTTAACAGGGTATCGCCCACTAGGCCAACCTTTTAGTTCTTTTCTATGACCTACTTTTTTATTGTGTCTTTTGAAAGGAACAGCTTTTTTCATTTCAATTACTTCTTGTAAGTAATTTTTAGCTTTTTCCAATTCCATTCCTCTAACTGCCCTACATATCTCAACAGCATGTTTTGGAGAAATCTTAAGAGATCTGCCCATTGCACGAGCTGTTTTAGATTTATCGTTATTATAAGCATATTTAATATCAGCCATGAAATAATCTCCTTATAAACTATAATCTACTCTTATTCTCCTATTTAAGAGGTACAAACATAGAGGATCGAGTAGCTCCCATACCAGGGTCTCCATGTTGAACTCTCTGTCTAGTCGGTGCAAATTCACCAAAGTATGAACCAATCATTTCAGCTGTTAATTCCACTTCAATAAATTGTTTACCATTGTATATACCGAATATGGTTCCTACCATTTCTGGAAGAACTATCATATCCCTGCAATGAGTCTTAATTACTATAGGCTTTCCACCTTTTTTCTCTTGTTTTTTCAATTTTCTAAATTTATCCAGCACGATTTGTTGTCTTGGTAAAAATCCTCTTTTTAAAGATCTTCTTTGCCTTGCTGGTAATATTTTTATTAAATCATCTAAAGACATATCTTGTAATTCCTTTAGAGTGTAACCTTGATATTTAAATTCTTTTCTTGCCAAACATTCACCACCTTAATTTTACCTTCTCTTACCTGTTCTTTTAGCTGCAATAGAACCAACTTTCCTTCCTGGAGGTGCATGTCTTGAAATTGTAGTAGGTCGTCCAGGATGTTGTCTATTTCCTCCACCATGAGGGTGATCTACTGCATTCATAGCTACTCCCCTTACAGTCATAGATTTTTTACCCTTAGCTTTAAGAGCATGCCATCTTTTACCTGCTTTAAGGAATGGTTTATCTTTTCGTCCTCCACCAGCTACAACACCTACAGTTGCTCTGCAAGATGGATTGAAAGATTTTAACTCTCCAGATGGGAGTTCAATAACTGCTTTATCCGCATCATGTGTGATTAAAGAAGCATAAGTCCCAGAAGATCGGACAAATCGGCCACCATCTCCTGGTCTATTTTCAATATTATAAATAGGAGTTCCTTCTGGAATTTCAGCTAAAGGTAATGAATTTCCAAAACTTATTGAAGCTGAAATACCACATTCGATATCATCATCAATTTGAATACTTTCAGGAGCTAATATAAATTTATTTTCACCATTTTCAAATTTAACAAGAGCTATAGGCGCAGATCTTCCAGGATCATGGACTATATCCGCAACTTTTCCTTTTAAGCTACCTTCTTTTTCCAAATTATCATAAGACCTGTATTGAATCTTATCTTTGAAACGGTGGGAAGCACTACGATAAGCAGGAGTTCCTCTTCCTCTTCTTTGGTGTATTAATCGTTTTCCCATTTTATTTCCTCCTTAATCTTTAGAATACTCCCATTCTAACAGCTATATCTTCTGCTTTACTCTCTTCTGTAAGAGTTATATAAGCCAATTTATATCCTTTTGAGTTGATATGAGTATTTATACTTTTAACTTTCTCATCAAATAATTTTTCAAAAGCATTTTTGATAGTAGCTTTATTACTTTCTCTTAAAACAACAAATGTGAGTTCATTATTTCGATCGATTAAGTTCATAGTTTTTTCTGTAACATGAGGTCTAACAATAACTGCATACGGATCCATATTATCTACCTTCTTAAATCATTCCATATTGATTTCTAAAAGTGAAATCTATTGGAACAATCCCCCTAACTTTTCAATAGCAGCTTTACTAAATACAGTTAATCTACCTGGATGAGTACCTGGTGCTAATAACTCTGCATTTAAATTCTCAACAGTGACAACATCAATACCTGCATGGTTTCTTGCCCCTAAACCAATACCTTTATCTTCAGCAACTACTATTAAAGGTCCTTTAGTTCTTTTGTACTTACGACCTCTTAGTTTACCTTTACCTGATCTGATTTTTTTACCTTTTTTTGCTCTAGTGATATCTTCAAAAATTCCCAATTTCTTAAAGACTTCTCGAGTTTCTTTAGTTTTCCTTATAGAAGCTATTTCATCATCTATTATTAAAGGTAATTGAGGCACATTTTCTATTTTGTGACCTCTTTCTTCCACTAAATCAGAATTTGTAGTAGCAGCAATAGCGGATCTAATTGCAAATCTTCTTTCTTTTACATTTATCTTTTCATGATAAATTTTTTGAGGCCTTGGAGGGTGTGCTTTTCGTCCACCAGTAGCCATTGGGATAAATGCTGCCTTAGAACCATTTTTAATCCTTGGTACCATAGCTGCCCCTCTACCTGAACCCCAAGATTCTGCAGAAGTTCGTTTACCTGCCATTGGATCACTTCCCCAAGGTTGTATTCTAGCCGTTTGTGAAGAAATAACTGCTCTTTTTATTAAGTCTGGTCTAAATTCTTCATTAAAAATAGCTGGAAGTTCAATTTCCTCTTTGACTTCTCCATCCATCGTATAAACATTAACTTTCATATTCTCTAACACTCTTAAAAATCAATTAATAATAAAACACTAGACCCCTTGTTTAGATTTTGTGCTTATATAATTTATTTGGGGTGCATCATTAGATTTCCCATGAGCCCTCATAGCTTTTCTAAGAATAACTAATCTTTTATTTGGACCCTGAAGTGAACCTTTTACTAAGATATAATCATTTTTAACAAGACCATATTTAATAAATCCACCTTCTGGATTGATAGCATCAACATCTGAAGCTTCTCCAATCTTCAAGATTTTTTTATTAAATTCAGTTCGTTTATGATAACCCATTTGTCCTGCTTGAGGAACAGTCCACATAGTCCTTGAAGGAGTCCATGGCCCCATAGAACCAATATGTCTCTTCTTACTACTCCTTGCAGCTTTACCATACTGTATCCTAATACCCCATCTTTTGACAGGACCCTGGAATCCTTTTCCTTTTGTAATACCAATGGAATCAACTATTTGACCATCAGCAAATACGTCACTCGCTTTAACTTCAGTTCCAATAAGTTCAAGAGCAGTATTTAGCTTTTCTTCAACATTCTTGCCACCAATAGCACACTCAAATATTTCTGGTTTTTTCTTAGGAACGCTAGTTACTTTAGGATTAGTATGAACTAAAACTTTAATATCATCAGCATATTCTAAAGCTTCTTTAATCTTTGCAATAGCTTCAGATTGGTTATATTCTTTAGGAATTGAGATTTTCCTTGAAAGATTCTCATCTAAATTGTCTGCAAGGACCTCAGTTATAGCTTTAAGTCCACAATTAGTTTCTTCATATGCTCGAACACCCATTACAACAACAGGTGGTACTTCTAAAACAGTTACAGGTGTGAATATCTCCATTCCACTAGTTGGTGAATTTTTGTCATTATCCACTATCATGGTATGAGTCATACCCACTTTATATCCAGCAAGACCCAAAAGCTTAGGCTCATCTTCTTGAGGCCAAGCCTTGACTGTTGGAGTCTCTTTGGCAGCTCTTTTTCTAGGACTAAATGCAACTGATCCGCTTCTTGGCTGGTGATGTCTAACCATTTATTTACCTCCTTATATTTACAATTTCCTTAATTAATTAGCATAATTATAGTTTATCAACTTAATATTTACCACTAATTATCTATTTAATATGCTTCTTAATCAGTAACTATGATTAATTCTCTAATTAATTTTAATAGATATTTTTATTAATAGATATTTTTATTAATAGATATTTTTATTTTATTTATTAAATTTAGGTTCCATTTAATCTGGATTGTATATAGATTAAAATTTATTTACAATTTATTTGAATTAATCAGCATTTGAATTAATTAGCAAATGCAAATTTTAGCTACTATTAATTAAATTTAAATTTTATACTTATATTTTAATAAATAGCAATACATTGCATTTACAACAATATTGCTAGATAAATGTGAAATAAGCTATTCAAGATAGCTTTAGCTATTGAAAGTTTATCAATAGAATCTTTATAATGATTTATGATTTATTTAATATAATTTAATAATTTAATAATCTTGATTTAAACTCAGTAAGTTGAGATAATTTCCTTTAAATCATGGATTTAACTAGTAAAATCATCATTTCAATCAAAATTCACCAAGATATTAAATATAGCCAATGTAGAAATAACTGCTTCCTCTGTCCTTACTGTCTCAGTTCCTTGAGAAGGAACAATATTAACCTTTACAGAATCCCAATGAGAACTTTCGAGATTTTCATCAAGGGAAGAATAAGGACCTCCAAATAATATAGCAATATTCTCTGTAGCCTTTATCTTAGATTCTAACTCATTAAAAATAGAATTTATTGTATCAGCGTATCTTGTTGTTTCAATAACAAGATCAGGATTAACTAATTTTAAGCTATTTTTAAGACTTTTGTGAGTGGATAATGTCTTATAACCCCAGTAAACGTCATCTGGTTCATCAGGTGTGACTATTACCTCTTTAGCTAACTTAATGACTTTAAAGCTAAATATTTTATTAACACTAAGTTGCTCTTTGCAAAAAGCAAGATCTTCCATACCTATATCTACAAAAGTTCCTTTCTTAGTTCTTTTAACAGTGAATCCTTGTCTGTAATCGCCAACTTCAGCAATTTCAGTAGGATGGTGAGGAGTTCTAAGTGGTGGGAGAATCCCAACATGCTTCAACTCAGACTTAATAGGAAAAGCCCTCTTACGAAGATACTGTGGAGTATTCATGAAGTCGAGAATCTCAACCATGAAATCAGAATCTCTCCTATTTCTCTCGATGACAGTGTCACTATTATTAGAAAGTTCTTTGTAGACAATCACCTGATTAACATTAAACACAGCTAATGCCCTACCAATAACTCCAATTTTTGAAGTTTTTATTTTGAAATCGGTAGTTTCACTTAAGAAAGAATCAGGTATAAATACAGAAACCCATTTTTTATGCATTTATCAATATTTATTGATTTGTATATATAAACATTTTGATTAATATTGACATAGTTATCACTAAATAAATACGAACTCAATATTATATCAATTATAACACTGGTAGCTCAGCTACTAATTTTCCAATATTTTTCTACATATTCTTAAATAGAATATATATTAGTAAATATGGTATAATAGGTATTTAAATCTTACTAAAAGAATACAATATATTTAAAAATTCTAATTAAATAATGAGATAAATGAATTAATATTATACTATAGTCGAAAGCCGATTTTTTGACAATATTAATAAATTCCAAATAGCTAATTTTATTATTTATATTGAAAATAAATAGATATTAGCTAAATAAAAAATATAATTATTGCCAAAAATTTCGTGCTTGATTATAATTAAAAATATATAACAGGTGAATATATTGAATATTATTAATCTTTAACTACTCTTAAAACAATAACATCAATGGTTTTAGATTCTTGAGTATGAAAATCGTATATATTGTCTAATGGGAATTCATAAAAGAATTCATGGGTTATTTTCCCCCCTAAATTTTCATAATAGCTAATCAGAAAGTCTTTAGTTCCGGCCATGTGAAAAGAATAGGATACACTAGCTAATTTCATAGATAACTCCATAAAAATCTTATCAGCTCCTTTTTTAGAACGGAATTGTGAACCAAATGGAGGATTTGCAAAAAATGTATCGAATTTAGAATTTGAATCAATAATATTGTTAATTTCTTCAATATCTGAATCTTTAATATTTACAATTTCTCTAATATTTTTTATATTATAAACATCTTCAGCAAAAAAATGAGCATTGTATATTTGCATTGTATTTGCAATTTTTTTAGCAATATCAATTGAATTTTGATCGATATCAATGCCAATAGCTAATTTTGCTCCAAGTAACAATGGAGCTATAGTAAATATTCCAGTACCACATCCTAAATCGATTATTGATTTGTTTTCTATGTCTCCTAAAATAAAAGCATTCCATATTATATCTGCAGCTATTGTAGCAGGAGTGGAATATTGTTCCAATTCTACTTTTGGTTTAGGATGTTTTGGAATAGATTCAATAGCTATTTCCAAATGGCGTTTCTTTGATATTTTCATTTTAATCAATTCTTTTGATTATATTAATCATTGATAATTATTACTTAATAAATTTATTAATTGGACTATGATTTACTTATTAAACTATCAAATTTAGTAATTTATAATATAATTGTTATTATAAATTTTTTTCTATATTTATATTCTATATTTTACTCCATAGTATTCTATTCCATATTATCCTATTCTATATTATTCAATTCCATATTATCCTATTCTATATTATCCTATTCCATATTATTCAATTATATAGTGTATTTATATATTGTATAGTATTTTATTTTATATTATTGTAAAATCCAACTTTAATAAATTATTTATAATATATATTATATACTACATTTTATAATAAAAATTTATAACTACTAGATTTTAAAATAATTTAGAAATTAATAGAAAATTAATTTTATAAAAATTTTATAAAAAATTAGTTTTAAAACTAATAATCATCTTATTTAAAAATAATCTTATAATTTTAAAACTAATAATCATCTTATTTAAAAATAATCTTATAAATTATAAAGAAATAACCAAGAGAGATTCTAAATGTTTGATAAAATATTGATTGCTAATCGAGGAGAAATAGCTATTCGTATAATGAGAGCTTGTCGTGAGTTGGATGTGAAAAGTGTGGCAATTTATTCAGATGCTGATAAAACATCCCTTTATACAAATTATGCAGATGAAAAATACGCATTAGGTAATCCTTCTCCATCAAAAAGCTATTTAAATATTGAAAAAATAATAGATATAGCTATTGAGTCTGGTGCTGAAGCTATTCATCCAGGTTATGGATTTTTAGCTGAAAATTCAAACTTAGGAAAAGAATGCAAAAAAAATGGAATTTCGGTCATTGGTCCTTCTAAAAATGTTATTGAATCTATGGGAGATAAAATAACCTCTAAAAAGTTAATGAGAAAAGCAGGTGTTCCTGTAATTGAAGGAACAGATAAAGGAATAAATGATATTGATGAAGCTAAAAAAATAGCTGAAGCAATCGGCTATCCAGTTATTGTTAAAGCTTCAGCAGGTGGTGGAGGAATAGGTATGCGTACTGTTTATGAAGAAGATGAATTAGTACGAGCTATTGAATCTACACAATCAGTGGCTTCATCAAATTTTGGAGATTCTACAGTATTCATTGAAAAATATCTTGAAAAACCTAGACACATTGAATTCCAGATATTAGCCGATGACCATGGAAATATTATACATATAGCTGATCGAGAGTGTTCAATTCAAAGAAGACATCAAAAACTAATTGAAGAAGCTCCTTCCCCAATAATGACTAAAGAGCTTAGAGAAAAAATGGGAAGTAGTGCTATTAAAGCTGCAGAATATATTGATTATACTAGTGCAGGAACTATTGAATTCCTTTATAGTGAAGGAGATTATTATTTCTTAGAAATGAATACACGTATTCAAGTAGAACACCCAATAACAGAAACTATTACCAATATTGATTTAATAAAAGAACAGTTAAAAATAGCTTCAGGAAATGAACTAGCATATGAACAAAAAGATATTCAAATTAATGGACATGCAATTGAATGTAGAATAAATGCTGAAAATCCATTAGCTGATTTCGCCCCAAATCCTGGAAAAATAACCGGATATAGATCTCCTGGAGGGCCTGGAGTAAGGCTTGACAGTGGAGTTTATATGAATTATACAATTCCTACCTTTTATGATTCTATGATTTCGAAATTAATTACTGGTGGGAGAAATAGAAATGAAGCTATTGCAAGAATGAAAAGAGCATTGAGTGAATATATCATACTTGGAGTTAAAACAACCATTCCTTTCCATAAAGCTATTATGAGAAACCCACATTTCATTGAAGGAAATTTACACACACATTTTGTAGATGAACATAGAAAAGGAATCGATGATGATATGGAAAAAGTTATTAGTGAAGATTTAGAACAGGTAAATCGTTTAAGATCAACTTTTATGCCTGGAAAGAAAATAGCTGCAATTTCAGCTGCTGTTGGCTCTTATCTCACAACAGCCAAAAATCAACAAATGAAAAAAAGATAAAAGCATATAAGACAAAAAAGAAAGATTATACTAAAAATAATATGTTTTAAAATTATTAATTAATATAAAATGTCATGAAGTATTTTAATTAGGAATTATTAACATCACAAACTTTATATTTTAGAATAAACAGCCATCAAATAACTAATATCATGGCAAAGAAAGTACTTAATATGGAACTAATTAAAAATATACATCATGATTAATAAATAGATCTGTAAATAAAGGGATTTTATGAAAAAAACTATGTTAGAACTTCTTTCTAAGAATAAAGAAAAAATGTCTCAAAAAGAATTTGATGAATTATTCAATATCAATGAAGAGGAAATCGCAACATTTTTAAAAAAAATAGGTAGTGAGAGAACTAGCTATATTTCAGCTGAAAAAATTGAAGAAGGTTTGGATACTAAATATATAGGTAATCAAATTTATTGTTTCCATGAAGTTGATTCAACTAATACAGTAGCTAAGTTTTTAGCTGAATTTGGAGCTGAAGAAGGAACTGTGGTAATATCTGAACTTCAAACAAAAGGAAGAGGAAGACTTGGAAAAAAATGGGAATCTCCAGTGGGGGGAATTTGGCTTACAATCATATTACGTCCAGATATATCGCCTTCTAAAGCGTCTTTTCTAACTTTAGCTACTGGTGTAGCTGTAGCTAAAACTTTAAGGAAAATGAATATAGATGCTAGAATAAAATGGCCTAATGATATCTTAATAAATAAAAAGAAGGTTTCTGGAATTCTTACTGAAGCCAATGCTAAGTTTAGTAGTGTTGATTACGTTGTAGTTGGAGTTGGAATAGATAGTAATTTAGATACAAATATCTTATCTGGAGATGTTAGAGAAAGAATGATTTCTCTTAGTCAAGAATTAGGTAAGCATATAGAAGAAACTGATATCATTTCAATGTTTTTAAACGAATTTGAAGAAATTTACAATCTTTTTAAAGAAGAAAAATTCAAAACTATATTGTATGATTGGAGGAGAATGTCTGAGACAATTGGTAGCTATGTCAAAATAAACCAACCATTAGGAAAAGTTTTAAAAGGGTATGCAGTAGGAATAAACAAAAACGGAGCTTTAATCATAGAAAAAGATAATGGTGATTTAAAGAAAATCATATCCGGTGAATGTATTATTAGAAATGACAAATAATACAATTATTAATATTAAAATAGCTATGAGTGATGTTACTAATTTTGTTAATCAATCAGTTCGTTTTAAACTTCTGAATTTCATCCAATGCCTCCAATAAAAAAATTGAAGATATTTTATATATTTTGAAGTGAAATCATAATTATTAATTAAATATAAGAAGTGATTATTTTAAATAGAGGTATTTGTAAGAAATATAAAAACAAAATAATTTAAAATGCTCAACATGCCCTAATAATAAAAACAGAAGTTTAAAGCAGAGATTTTCAAATTCATTTATAATCATTATACTTTTTATAGCAATGATATCAATATTATATATTTCACTTTTTTAAAATTAAAAAGTGTTAATATTATAATTAATAAAAAATAATAATAATTTAATAATAGCTATTTAAAAATAAAATATTTTTATTTTAAAAAATAAGAAACATGATTTAAATTTTTAATTGATTTTTACCAAATAAAAGATTCCTGCTTTTATCAGAGTCTGAAATAAGTTCTAAAAGTTTTTTAAAGGAATTAACTATTTTTTCTTGTAATACATCCAATTTCATAGTATCTTTGGAAGCTAGATCAAACCTTATCGTAGCTGAAGCCCCAGGCATAGATACTGCAGGGATTGTGACAATGTGTTCTTCTTTTAAAAGTACCATAGCCCACAAAAAAGAGAGATCTTTACTAGAAAAGTCATTTGTCGAGTTGTATTTATCAATTTCTTTTTTAAGAGAAATTTCTGATACCATGATGCCAGTAGGAGTTTCCTCAAACATTTCAAAATCATGTAATAAGTCAATTAGTTTTTGTTTTTTAGATATAGACTTTAATAAGTCATCTTTTTTGTATGCTTCTAATCCTTTTACCATAGCTAAAATACTTGGAGGCTGAGCTTCTAATCCAAATTGAGTTGCTTTAGATTTAATTTTATCTATAAAATTTTTTTTCCCTGCCATTAATCCTCCACGAGGACCCAACATTAGTTTATCTGTACTTGTAACTACTAAATCAGCTCCAAGTTCAGTAGCTTTCTTTTGAGAGAAAATAGCTGTTCTAAGTCTTGCACCTGAAGCATCATCCACTAAAATAGGAATATCATTTTTTGTTTTAGCCATAGCTATTATCTTTTTAAAAACTTTCTCATCAATAACTTTATGATCCATGGTAGAACCAGTGATTATTACCATAGAAGTATTATCTGGAATATTAAAGTTATTAATATCATCAAATTCTAAGTAGTTTGCACCTACTAACTTACAGCTACGAACAATAGAAGGATGAGCTGGAAATTCTGGAAGAAAATGAATAACATAGCTATTTTTCGAAACTAATGCTAAAATACTAGCTAATATGCCAGAACTAGTTCTATTAACAGCAAATACTTTTTCTCCACCAAGATGGATTTTTCCAAGTTCCTGCAATTTCTCTTCAAAAATAGCTGGACCAATATAAGTCTCTAAAAGATTTAAATCATCTTGAGTTGCCAAAAAACCTCCAGACAATCCAGTTAAATCATGTAAAGAATCTCTTCCATCCTTAGTGATAATTGAATTAATAGTATCAAGAGCAGTTTCTCTTTTTTTTACTTCATCTAATGAACTTGTAATTAACATAATAACCCAACTTTTAAAATTATAATAAAAAATTAAATTATGAAAAATAATAAGATGTTCTAATAAGATGATTATGTTCAATATTATAATATAAATCTAATAATACAATTATATTCAATAATAATAATACAATTCCAATAACATAATTATATCCAATAATAATACAATTCCAATGATATATTTACAGTTTTAAAAACATAATTCTAGTTTTAATGTAGTTCAAAATGAATAACAGTATTCTATCCTAATTGAATAATATTACTTTCTACAAACACATGATAGAGATTTATATTGAAATATCTCTAACTGTCTATAGAAATATTAAAAGAAAAAATCTATACATGAAAAAAATGAAGATTGTTTATTCTAATACAAAATTTGATTTAAAAACTTCAGTTAAAATATCCAAATCTTTATCAACTATTGGAATAGATTTAAAATTCTCTTCTCCTTCATTGTAAGAATATTCCGCATCTATTATTTTACCTTCAGCAGTAGTATAAAATATAATACTGTCTCCTTGCTTTTCTGGATTTTTTGTAGGTAAAAATATTTCTACAGATGCACCTAATTGATCAAAAAATTTATCTTTTTCAGCTTCATCTTTTAAAACTTTTTTAAATTTCCGTATTCTTGATTTTAATTTTTTTTCTGCGGTTTCCGTAATATTTTCCACCATTTTATCACCTTAGATCCATTAAATAATTATAAGAAATAATTTAATGGTTTTATAATTTTATGTAAATTAAGTAACTTTAATTTAATTATTAGCTATCTTACTTAATAATATTAATATAATGTAATTTACTCCTATATATACTATTAGAATTTTTAAGATATTGTCCCATTTTTTTATTATTCATTGGTCGTAAACCAATTATTTTTGTTCAATTATTTATATATAGTAAAACGAACAATGCATTTTTATTTGAAATAATTATTATTCAAATCATATTAAATCAATTCATCATCTATCTTAAAATAATTTTTTATTATTCAAATCATATTAAATCAATTCATCATCTATCTTAAAATAATTTTTTATTATTCAAATCATATTAAATCAATTCATCATCTATCTTAAAATAATTTTTTATTATTCAAATCAGAAAATTTTCTATTTTTTAAAATTATAAAGATTGAAGATTTTTATTTATTTAACACTTCAATTCAATTTTATATCAAATTTTTATAGAAAAAATTGAAAAAATTATTTAAAGCAATTATTAGATTGGGAAAAAGAAAAAATAGAATGCTTTAATAATGTCTCTTTACTTAAAATAATAGCTATTTATTTAGTTGTAAGAAGCTTTCAATAACATACATGTCTGCTTTGTTTCCTTCCCAACCAATAGCTACATTTTTTTCTTTCACTGTGAAATAAGCCCAAATTTTCTCACCAATCCAATTTTGTTCCTGATACTCTCTGTAATGCACTATTCTTACTTCCTTTCCTGAAACATTAATAGTTTTATCACTTATCACATTGTCGAAATTATAATTGCTTATGTTATCTGTAACATTATTAAGCTCTAAAGATGTATTTACCGGAGCTACCTCTAAATTAAAGGAGCCATTTTCTGCCCATAATTGGATAAAATCATTGTAATCTACAAAAGACACTGAACTATTTCCTAAATATGTCAAATAATCTTCTATACTACTAATATTATTCTCCCTAATAATGCTATCCGTTATTCGTCTAAAATCCATGTATTCAGTTTTGATGTACCCTTTTAAACCATATATTGTTATTTCGGAGTACCCTTGTTTTGGACCATCTGTTTGCATTGTAGTGTTGTTTTTATTTACTGAAAAATTCTGATTAGATTGATTATTTAAACTTTCAGAAATTCCAGTGACCAAATTAGGCTCAAAATAAGCTATAGTAGCCCCACCTACTATCAATAAAATTACTAAAATCATAGCTATTGGAAAAGCATTACTCTTAGGAGTCTTTTTAGAAAGATTTTCATCTTTACCTTTATCTTCAATTGGCATTATTTTCCCTCTTAATTAAGTTAAGAATTAAGTTTGATGATTAAGTTTAATATTTATAATAGCAAGTATATTAATTTAGTCAAAATTCTCTAAAACTACTAACAATTCAATTAAGAATTCCAATTTCTTAAAATTAATTCAGTTGAAAGAAGCTTTCAAGTAAATATTTATCGTACTCTTGACCATCCCATACTATAAATATAGATTTTCCATTATAATCAAAGAAAGCAGTAGTCATATTTTCAGAAAGGCTTTGAGATCCAAAGTCTTTCCCAGTTCTAGATATTTCTATTTCATGTCCATCAATGTTAATCTGTTCTCTACTCAAATTTGAATTGTTACCTATGTTTCCTAATTCATTAACATATTCAGGATATTTTGAACTGGAGATACTTATACGAAATTCCGAATCATTTACATAGCTAGAAATTCTAGCATAATCTGTAGTTGGAAAATAGCTATCATCTTTCTCACTATAGTTACCATAATCTTTTCCTCCTATAAAAGTATCATAATAATCTCCTTTATAGTACAAATTAGCATATTTATCATCAACAAAAAATTTTAAATTAGCTAATTCTATCTGAGAGTACCCTAATTTTGGTTTTATAATATTACCACCATTAGTAGATAAAGTAAATGTTTTATTATTGGTTAAATTTAAAGTATTTATATCTTCTTGATTAGAATCATTCGATATCATATACCCAACGGCTACCCCTGCAACTACCATTATCAATATAAAAATGAAAGTCCATATTTGACTTGGTAATTGGTCTAATCCTGCCCCTGCAACTACCATTATCAATATAAAAATACCTATAAAAATTAATTTAGTTCTATTTATTTGAGTTTTAGTTGACTGTTCACTATTTTCACTTATTTTATCTCTTTTGTTCATTACTCTCACCCCTATTAAGGTTAAGTAATTTATTGTTTATACCATATAGTATTTAAATTTATCTATTTTAAATATAGCTATTTTATTAAGTATTATAGCTATTACAGCTATTTTTAAAGTATTCATGGGAAAAACTATGATATGAGACATTTTCATATATTATTTAAGATGTTGAGTTCGTATTAATACAAACACAAATGAATAATAATAAGTCATAGGCTTTTTAATTGATCAAAAAGCTATTTATAATAATTTAAAGAAAAAAAATTATGTTATTTTCATTATAGGAATAGACTAAACAATTAAAAATCAGAAATATTAAAAATATTAAAAATCAGAAATATTAAAAATATATATTTTAGATAATTCATTTATATAATTATCACCTATTAAATATATTTTAGGTATCTATATTAAATTATTATAAATAAAAACGAAAATATACAAATGAAAAGAAAAATATTATATTAATAGAGTGTCCCATAATTAAGATTTTTAAAAAATTTAATGAAAATATTTCACATTTAACATCTTTAAATATTATATAGGCACCTATATTATTTTATTTTTTAAAAATAATCTTTATAAAATATATTATTTAAATTTAAAATAATATAAACTCTTTAAAAATTGAATTAAATAAAATAATTACTTTGTTATAGGTATTAATGGATATTTTATCAGTTATTTAATATTTAAATGATTTATATGAAAATTAATTTCATGAAAATTTCTAAAAAAGCGAATTATGGGACACTCTCATTAATAAATTTTATTTGAATAGACTGTTTCCATAAGAGTCCATAGCTACTATCAATGGTCCAAATTCTTCAACTTCAAGTTCCCATATGGCTTCAGGCATCCCCAAATCAAGCCAATTCACATTAGTGATTTTTTTTACAGAATCAACATACAATGCAGCACAACCACCTACAGCTGCTAAATAAACTGCTCCTTCATCTTTAAGAGCCTTGGAAACATTATCATCCATTCCACCTTTTCCAATGATAATTTTAACGCCTTTTTTTATAACATCAACTTCATAAGGATTCATTCTCATACTTGTAGTTGGACCAATAGCTACCATTTGAAAATTAGAACTTTCTCCATCCACTTTTTTTTTATTATCTTCATTTTTGATATCGTTTTTTTGTTTTATTATAGGACCTGCATGGAATATAGCAGCACCTTCTAAATTACATGGAGCTTCAGTTTCAATTATCCTCTTATGAGCTTGATCCCTAGCTGTTAGAACTTTTCCAGATATTTTGATAATATCTCCTGCTTTCAAATGTTTCATATCTTCAAAACTAATTGGAGTGTCAATTTTTTTCATAAAATCACCTGGAAATTAAGTTTAAATTAGAATAGCTAAAATAAAGTATAATGCAGCATGGATAACTAATAGCCACAGAAATATTAATCTAAATAGCAGTAAATGATGAAATTTTTCAGTATTAATAAATGATTATTAAAGATTATTATAAAACTAATTATTTTTATTTCTATTCCTATTTTATGCAATTCAATTATTATAATTTTTTATTAAATTATACTTGAGTGTAATTGATAATTATGATATTTATAAATGATTATTAAACTATGTAATTATTATTAGTATGTTATAATTATTATTTATAATTTTAGTCACATATAGAAACATAAAAATTAATTTATTATAATGTATTATTAAATTATTAATATATTTAATTTAAGATATTAATATATTAATTTAAGATTAATTTAATATTGTTGATTAATAATTCATATATTAATTATATTAAAAATTTTAAATAATGTTTTTGATTGTTATTAACTAATCATTAATATTATAATTAAACATTAAAAATATATTATAAAAACGATTCAATAATCATAATATTCTCATAAAGATTTAATAAAGATTTGTAGAAATAGAATTTTAATTTAATATTTATAACATAATAGTATTTTAATTATTAATATAATACTATAATATTATAATTTGTAAAAAACAAATAACTATAAGTTTAGTATAACTATAACCATTTATTAATAAATTAACAATTTTATTATATAAATTCTGAAATTACTGAAGAATCATGAGTAACTATTTATTATAAAAATTTGAAAAGTTGAAAAATTCTGGAATTATGGGGTCAATTCATGTCAAGTATGAGTAATGTAGCAGGATTATCTAAATACATTAGAACATTTCCTAAAACAGGGATATCCATATTCAGTATGATATTCATTAGTTTTATAGCAGGAACTTTAATATTCCTAATTAATCATATGGGAAATCTAACTTTATTTGAAAAAATACTCTATGGAGGAGCCTTTGGCTTTGGAGTATTTGGTATTAGTTCAATATCAAGTGGGGCTCTTATGCAACAATTCATTAATTCCATGAAAGGAATAAATTTAAAAACAAAACATTCCATGCTCCTATCATTAATTTCAATGATAATAATAGTTATAATAAGTATAATTGGATCTCTTATTTCAACAATATTCAAGTTAGATTTATTTGTAAATTCTGTTGTTTTCGGTTGTGTTCTAATATTCGCCCTTTTAATTTTCGTATTATGGAGTACTTCTAGTATAGGGTTAATAAAATCTGCTATTGTATCTTCTATCCAACCTTTATTAGTCATATCTATGTTAATTGTGGTTAATGTACTAGGAAGTGCTGAACAAGCTTTTGAATTTGGAATAATTTCTTTATTTATAAAATTAATAACAGCTAATTTAATATTCTTGTTAGCTATTTATTCATTTGTTAAAGTAATTGAATCTCCTTTAAAGAGAAATTTAGGAGTGGGACTTCTAGAACTATTAAGTCTCTTTATTTCTCATCTTGGTGATGGTTCAAGTTCTCTTGAACATATATTTGAAGATATTGGAGAACCTATTGACACATTGGTGGGAACTGTAAGTTTCAAATCCATGAAAGATGATACTATAAAAGCACTTTTTATAAGTCCTTGTGTTCATCCAGGACCAATAGGAGAAATTGGAGGATCAAACATGCCCACAATTCTTGCAGATAGATTTGATACTTTCACAATGGTTGCTCATGGGCCATCAACCCATGATTTTAACCCAGTATCTCAAAAAGAGATTGATAAAGTAGAATTAGCTGTAAATAAAGGATTAGCTGATATGAATTATGACAATAAAGCTAGTAAATTTGTAAGATATTGTGAAGAAAACGCAAAAGTAGGGGTTCAATTTTTTAATGATGGAATGGTACTTTTAAATACTTTTGCACCAAATGGTAGTGATGATATAGAGTTTGGAGTGGGATTATCTTTAATGACCCAAAGCAAAAAGCATTGTAATGTTAACAATAGTATTGTTATTGATTGCCACAATTCATTCAATGAAGAAAAAGGAAGGGTTTTACCAGGAAATCCAGAAGTTTTCCAAATATTAGATGCAATTGATAAAATAAAATGTGTCAAAGCCGAAGAAACTGTCAAAATAGGTTGCAATTATGATCCTATGGAAACTCTAGATAAAAGCAATGGAATAGGAGAAAGTGGACTCAAGTCAATGGTAATAGAAGTAGAAAATCAAAAAACAGCTTATGTTCTATTAGACTCAAATAATATGGAAATAGGCTTTAGAGAGAGAATATTCAAAGAGGTTGAAAATTTAAATATCGATGAAATCGAAGTTATGACTACTGATACTCATTCTGTAAACACCCTATCCAATGGATATAATCCAGTAGGAGTAACAAATAAAGAAGAAATAATTGAATATATAATAAAATCTATTAACAATGCAATAGATGACTTAGAACCTGTTAAAGTAGGTTGTTCTGTTAACCGAATAGAAGGCTTAAACACATTTGGTCCAAACAATTCAGTTGAATTGGTCTCTACCATAAGTTCAATCGTAGCAGTCAGTAGAATAGTGGCCCCACTTATTTTTATTTTAGCTATTCTCCTTGTCTTTGTGTGGATATTCTACTTACCAAGCATTTAAAACAAAATTATTCATACTAGAAAACTATATGACTTAGAAACACAAAGCTAGATAACCTACAAATATAAAACTAGATAACTTAGAAACACAAAGCTAGATAACCTACAAATATAAAACTAGATAACTTAGAAATACAAAGCTAGATGAATTATATTAAGTTATTTATATATTACTAAAATCGAAAAATGATGAGGTCATTGAAATGGAAGAGATATTTAAAAGAAGAAGTATTAGAAAATATCGTGAAGATGAAATTGAAGATGAAAAAATAGATAAATTAATAAGAGCTGCAATGCAAGCACCTGGTTCCAGATTGACAAAAGAACCTTGGGAATTCATTATAGTTAAAAATAAAGATACAATAGATAAATTGAGTGAAATGGATCATAATTCAAAAATGTTAGAAGGAGCTAGTTTAGCAATTGTACTAATAGCAAACATGGATACCTCACATTTTCATCATGTATGGCAGCAAGATATGGCTGCAGCTTCTACAACTTTATTACTTGAAGCAAGTTATTTAGATTTAGGTGCTGTTTGGGTCAATATTGCTCCAAATGAAAAAAGAATGGAATATATAAGGAAATTATTCAATCTTACTGAAAATTTAAGACCATTCAACATAATAAGCATTGGATATCCTGCAGAAGGTCAAGAAAACAAATTCTTAGATAAATATCATGAAAACAGAGTACATTATGAAGAATATTAAAAGTATTCATAATAATTAATCAATCAAAGTGTCTTTTAAATACTTAGTAATAAGTAAAGTGCCTTTTAAATACTTAATAATAAGTAAAGTATATTTTAAATACTTACTAATAAGTAAAGTACCTTTTAAATACTTAATAATAAGTAAAGTATATTTTGAATACTTTGTAAAACTCCTTTTTAAATATAACTCTGTTTTTTAAAGAGGATAGGAAATGTCACATTTTCCAGAAGGTAATACTCTAACAACGTCATCCAAAGTTATCAAATCATTTTCATTTATTTTAGCTAATATTTTTTTAGCTATTGCTTCTTTTTTAATATAACCTGGTTTTATAATAACATAAATGTCTGTGTGTACCTTAATAGCATCAACTGGTCCTGCCATCACTCTTTTTCCTTCATAATCAACAATACCAATAGCTATTTTTAAATTAACCCCACGTATGTGATTTCTATGGCCCCTTACTATAAATGAACCCTTAGGTACAAACTCTCCAGATTCAGGAGTTTTTGAAACTTGGTCTGGGTGAACCCAAAATACATCCTGTGTTCCATAACCTTTTGACCAAGCACTTGAAAAGGATGCTGCAAAGATAGCTGATTCTTTGAGAGTATTATCATTTACTTCATTGCCTTCACTTTTAATAACAACTGATGACGCACCATGTATATCTGAGTGAAGATAAATATCATTATTATCTAAATATTTCTTTACAACTGATTCATTTGTGTTTGCATCCCTTCCCCCAATCACTAAAAAATTGTCTGAAGATAAAAACCATCTTAATTTTTCAAACCATTTAAGATCCTTTTTAACTCTTTTTTGTGGAACCAATACTTTCTCCATAGCTATTTCTCGTTTATCTTCCATCTTTTTTAATTGTTTTTTAGTGTTTTCAATAGCTATTAGTGCTCCTTCAATCTTTCTTTTTGATTTTTTAGCCTTTTCATAGTATTTTTCAGCATTTTCTGGAATGGATTCCTTTGAATCAATAGCTATTTTAGTATTATCAATATCTAAAACAACATTACCTAATTTATCCATTGATTCTACTATTTGAGCTTCATCCATTCCTTCTTTTTTAGCTTTTTGTAATGTTTTAGCTATATCCTTCCAAGGATATTCTTTAGATCTAGCATCTTTAATAACATTGAGTAAGTTTTCAATTTGAGGATAGTTACCATATAAAAGATCCCCTTTTTCTTTAGAAACCTTGATAGTATTTTTAAAATCTTCTACAGTTTCTTCCTGGATCCTGAGTCGTTTAGAGTATTTTCCCACTTTTTTCTCCCAAATAGCTTCTTGAACTCCTTTAATTTCATTTTTAACCCTTTTTGAAAAAAATTCATCTGCGGCCTCATTGTAAGAATCATAATATTTCTTTTCATAATCAGCATATATCTCTAACTCTAATGGGACAACATCTTCTTTTTTACCAGATATAATATTTGGATTAAATTCATGAAGTTTTAAAGGATTAAAGATTTCTGAAACTTTTTCATATAGCTTAGCTATTTCTTCATCATTTAAATCCCTAGTGAGCTTTTTCTTATCTATTTTTGATCTTAAAACAATCTCTTCAGAATAAACTCCACCCAAACCATTTCTAGCTAAGGTTCTAATTAAATCAGAATCTGATTCTTGAAATAAATCTTTCAATTCTTCTTTAGTTAAGTTTAAAGGATCCAATCCTCTTTTTGCAGGATACTTATACTCTTTTTTAGAACTTATATCCCTATCACTCCATTGTTTTCTTTTAAGTGGGAGAATTATATTTTCTTCTTCATCAAGTAATATTATATTCCCCTTAGAAAATAGCTCTATTATGAGAGTGTATGATTTTTCCTTTTTAATTTTTATTTCTACTACCCTATCAAAATTATGTTGTTTAATAGAAATCACATGTGCTCCTTTTAAATGTTTTCTAAGAAGCATAGGAAATGACGGAGGCATTTTTGGATTTTCAAGAGGATACTGAGTAGTATGCATTCTCACACCTGCTTGAAATACAACATCCACTCTTCCAGTCCCTGTAACATGAAATCTTATGATGACCGTGTCTTTTGTAGGCTGAAAAGATTTATCTACCCTAGCACCCTTTAGAAGCTGGTTAAGTTCATAAGATATGGCATTTATATCCACATTTGACATTGTTTTCATGATAATACCTTTGTAATGATATATAATAATATTTAATAATATATTAATTAATTTTTTGCTATCTTTAATAATTTTTATAATCTAATAGTAATTCTAATCCAAAATGAATCTTTATAATCTAATATTATTACTAATCTAAAATGAATTTTTGTTTAGAAATCTAAAATCTACTGTTAATAATAAAATACTAATAATGAAATATTATTTAGAACTATTAATAATAAAATAATGTTAATAAGTTACTATTAATAATAAAATAATGTTAATAATTAATTTAACTTAAATTTAAAATATACAGTTATATACTTTAAAAGAAATATTTTAATTAAGAAATTTAATATATTAATTAATATAGAATATCTTAGTTAAGAAATTTACTATTTTCCAAAGTTTTTCTATATTTTAAAAATTTTAAATTTATGGTCTATTATGATTTAATAATCATGTTATAGATAAACATTAATAACTATTTAAATGAATATATAATAAGTTATTTAATATTTTAATAATAGCTAAATCTAAATATACTATAATGTTTTAAAATATCTAAATCTTTAAAATATCTAAATATACAATAATGTTTTAAAATATCTAAATCTTTAAAATACCTAAATATACAATAATGTTTTAAAATATCTAAATCTTTAAAATACCTAAATATACAATAATGTTTTAAAATATCTAAATCTAAATAATAAAATAAGTATATTCTAATCTATAATTTATATTTATCTATTGGAGGAATTTAATGGAAGCTAGCGTTAAGATCACATCAGTACATCTTGTAGTAGCTATATTTACAGGATATATATGCTCTCTAATCAGTTTACAAATGATACCTGGAATTGGTAACAATGAAATACTTGCGGGAGTATTAGGAATTGTTATTCTTTATCTCATAGGAAAACTATGCGATAAATTATTTGGGAAACAAGAAGGTTTTTCAAAATGGTTATGGGATGGAATACTTCCCTTTGCTTTCGTATGGTTTGTAGTATGGACTATTTTAGTAAATTATGCACCTCTAATTTACTAAATTCATTTTTAATTTTTAGTATATAACTTATCTAAGCTTAAAATTGAATATAAACATTGAATAATTTTATAAAATGGATAGCATAATAAAAAATGTTTGATTTTAAAATTAGTAACAAAGAAACCTTAAAAAATTAATAAAATAAGTATTATTTAAAAATAGAAAATTATTTAATACAATTCATGAAAATCATCTTTAACTTAAAAATCTGTATTTAAAAGATTTAAAAAGTAAAATTAAAAAGTCTTTAATAAAAAAAATTAATAAAATCTAATTTGAACTAATTCTAAATCAAAAAATGATAATAATAATAATAATAAATTAGTTTTATATTTAAAAATCAATCTTCATCGTCGTCTTTTCTGCCTTTTTTTAGAAGTGAATTGATATCAATAGCATAATTACCTTCACTATCTGAATATACATCAGTATCTCCATCTAAGATATGAGAGAGATTTACCTCATAAACTCCTTTGTCTTCAACTTTAATGCTTTCAATTGAATTTGGATCAATAGTAATTTCTTCTTCAAGAGAATCTTTTTCTAATTCTTCTTTTTCTCTTCTTTTTTTCTCAGCAATAGCTTTTGTATTAACGAATTTAAAAAGTTTACTGCCACATTTTGGGCATCCATTAACTAAATCATCTTCATTTAATTCGGTGCCACATTTACTACATACATTCAACTAAATCACCGTGAAATAAAAATAGCTATTTAGATAGCTAATTATTTTAATAGTTAGGATAGTTATTACTTGTTAAAAAATTCTAATAACTACAATAACAATAGAAATTGATAATTGGAGTTATAGTGTCTATCCATTATTTCCAACATCAGCAACCATAGATAACAAATTAGACTGCTTTTTAACAGTTTTCATAACATTAGCAGGACCAATTATTGTAATAACAACTGTCTTCTTTTTTGAAAATCCAAAGAAGCTAGAAGAGTCTTTTTCTAAAGTATGAACATCGATTCCTACAAAGTTTTCAACATCAATTTCCCTCATAGTGGTTTCTATAAGTTCAGCTCTCTCAGAAGGAGTAAGTCCACCTTCCATAACAACAACATCTCCCCTTTTAACTCGTTCAATGATCATATATATTTTTTCCATACTAGATGCATTTTCGAGAGCTTCAGAGGATATAAAATCCATTTTCAGTCCTTCCATTTTAAACCCTCCTTTCTAATTGAATTTTTTAACCATTATTTTGTAAAGTTCGTCTGTTCCATCCCCATTCAACGCAGAAATGGGAACAACTGTATGTTGTGGGAAAACTGAAGTTATTTTATCTGGATTAGCCTCAGGAACATCGATTTTATTAGCTACCACGATGAAAGGTATTTTTCTTGCCTCCAAATTACCAATTATAGTGATATTGGTTTGAGTTAAGGGATCGCTTGTTGCATCAACCACTAATAAGACACCAGTAACATCATCTAACCATTTAATAGCTTCTATAATACCTTTAGTAGCTTCTTTGGCTCTAGATTTAGCTTCATCTTCTTCTAATCCAAATTCTAAGAAGTTTTGATAATCTACTTTAGTAGCTATTCCCGGAGTATCTATGATATCAAAATCAAGTTCACGATCTCCTTCTTTAATAACTACTTTTTCCTGCTTTAATACGTTCCTAGTTTCATGTGGAACATTCGAAATTGATCCCATATCCTTTCCCATCCAATCTTTAGCTATTTGATTAGCTAAAGTCGTTTTACCAGAATTTGGGTGGCCATAAAGCCCTATGCTGACTTTTTTATTTCTTTTAAATAAACCTCTTATAAAATCAAAAAACCCCATTTTATCCCTCTATAATAAACAAAAACATCTTTAAATTCAAATAATTAATAATTTCATAATTTCCATTAATCAGACAAATCAAAAGAAACTAATAATCTCATAATTTCTATTACAATAATATGAAAATAATCTCATAATTTCTATTACAATAATATGAAATTTATTAGTAATATATTCTACAAACATAATATATAAATTTATAAAAATTATATTATACTAATATTATTCTTAATAATAATAACATTTAAAAATTAGATTTTACTACTTAATAAGCTTTTTTTATTCACAATTTTTACTTTTCAAGAAAACTCTATGAATAATAAAAAAATAGTCAAATAATAAAAAATAGTTAAATAATAAAATCTGATTATTTATTTATCCAAAATGTAATAGATTTTATTATAATTAATTAATATAAAAAATTTAATTAAAAATTTGTTAATAATGAAAGAAATATAGAATTGAGTCTATTAATGTTTGATGATCGAACATTCTATTTAATAGAAAAAATAGCTAAATTATTCAATCTTACAATAAAAATAGCTAAATTATTCAATCTTACAATAAAAATAGCTAAATTATTCAATCTTACAATAAAAATAGCTAAATTATTCAATCTTACAATAAAAAACATGCTTTAAATATCAATCTTTATTAAAGATATAGCTTTCATTGGGATTTAATACAACAATTTCAATATTGGGATCCATCTGCATTACGAAATTGGAAAATACAACTGGATTTTGTTCTATGACTGGAAAAGTATTATAGTGCATTGGAATAGCTACTTTTGGGGAAATCCATTTAGTAGCTATCGCTGCTTCAAATGGACCCATGGTGAACTTATCACCAATTGGTAATAAAGCAATATCTGGTTTATATATCCCTCCAATGACTTTTTCCATATCTCCAAATAGGCCCGTGTCTCCAGCATGGAAAATTTTAGATCCATCCTCCATAGTCAATAAAAAACTAGCTGCACTACCACCAGGTATTATATCTTCTACGAAATCAATATCTGCAGAATGTTTAGCATCCAGCATGGTAATTCTTATATCCTTAATTTGGATTGACCCTCCAATATTCATACCTACGCATTCTAGACCTTGTCCAGATAAAAATAAAGAGATTTCATGATTACCAACTAAAATAGCTCCAGTTCTGTTAGCTATTTCCATAGCATCTCCAAAATGGTCTGCATGCCCATGAGTTATTAATATTATATCTGCTTCAATTTCTTCTACAGGAATAGTGGAAGAAGGATTGTTACTTATAAAAGGATCTATCAAGATTTTAAGTCCTTTATCAGAGATTATTTCAAAAGCAGAATGACTTAACCATGTTATTTCCAATGTTACACCTCATATATTACTCATATAATTACCAGTTTCATTAAGACTTACTCAACTTCATTAAAAATACAATTACACTCAGATGAAGATTAATGAATGAAATTTCATTATTAAAAAATAATAATTATCTCTAATAGAAATTAGGTTAAATAAAATTATTAAAATATTCAATTAATAATTAAAATTTAGTTAGTTAATTGTGAAGATATGCTAACTACAATTATTAAGGGCATTGATATCTAAATCATTAGCCAATTCCCATGATTTTTCAAAAGTTGACTTTATATTTGTAATAGCCTTTGAATCTGTGTATACTGCACCTATATCATAATCTTCTTTATTATCATTCTCAGAAATGATAAGAGCATGAGAATCATCAGATATTAAATTAATCGTACTAATTAAAGAGATAGTTTTTATCTTAATACCTTGTTCAAGAAGTGAAGAGATTAAAAGAACATAAGACATATCTTTAATATCAAATTCTTGAATAATGATTTTTACATTTAAAGCCGGAAGCATTGATAAGAATTCATCTTCCATCTCCTTAATAGAAGATATTTGTAACAGTATTTCCTCTTTAGCATGTTTAGCCAATTCATGAAATGCCTCTTGAGAAGTCATAGAACCTTTGGAACACACAACATAACTTCTTAGAAGTTTTGGAACTGGTAAAGACTCTGGAAAATTTGGGTCTATATTTATAGTATTATCTCCCATATTGTTAGATTCAATATCATCCCCAAAATTATTATTATTATTATTATTATTATTATAATTATTATCATAATTATAATTATTATTGTCAGTATTAATATTATTAACCTTATTTTCAGGAAGTAAGTTATTTTCAGCATGTATTGGTCTAATAAAATCATCAGAAGCTAAAGCTCTTGAAATTTCTTCAGATTTGCTTATTTTAGAATCAGTTGGAATAATTTTCTCATTATTATTCTCATTAATGATTCTTTTTTTCGGCCTTCTACTTACTTTCATAGGTTTTTGATAGTTAGGAGTGAAGTTAAGTCTTTTATTAGTAAAAGTTGCTTGTGACTGTTCAGTATTCAAAACAGCTTTTGGATTTTTAGGTTTAGACACATTTTTAACTTTCGTAGCTATTTTTTTACTATCAATATTTTTTAATCTATCATTACCTAAGCTATTTTCAAAAACATCCCCTAAATTGCTTCCTAAATTAAGAACTGAGCTATTTTTTTTGTTGTTTGTTTTTATTTTAGGTATATCTTTTTGTTTTTTTCTAGATTCATCGAGATTACTGACACTAGGCTTTTCAAGAAGAGAAACTATCAATAAATAAAGTCCCAAAATGAAAACAGCGATTCCTAAGATAGTAAATATGTCATTATAATGATTGTAATAACTACGATAGCTAACAGCCGCTCCTACAGCTATTAATAACATACCACCAAATATTTTCCATATATTTGCCACTGAAAATCACCCTATAATAAAAATTTTCTCTTTGAAATTTAATACAACTTTTTGTGAATAATTTATTCAAAATTATAGCTTAGATATCTCTTTTATAATATATTATTTATTGCATCGTTTATTTATAAATATAATGTTTTGAATATGGAATATTCTCCCCAACTAAGAAAATTCATATATAAAATAATACTTTTTTCATAATAGATAATATTATATATTAGTTTAAACAAGATAATTGATAAAGTAATAAATCTTGGAGATTAAGTAATATGAATATAAAACAGGAATTAAATAATATAACTATAAAACAAATTGTGAAAAATGTGAAAAATGAATTGTTCAGTATAAAAAATGAGTCCACAGGTCAAGGTGCTGCAGAATATATATTGTTATTTGGAGGTGTCATTGTAATAGCTATTGCTGCTTTATTAATATACAGGACTTATTTTAATAACAGTCAAACAGGATTAAATGCATCAGAAGATATTAAAGATGTCAGAAACTTGATGAATTCAAGTTAATTACTAGAGAAAAAAACTAAAATCAAATAAGGAAACTTGATGAATTCAAGTTAATTACTAGAGAAAAAAACTAAAATCAAATAAGGAAACTTGATGAATTCAAGTTAATTACTAGAGAAAAAAACTAAAATCAAATAAGGAAACTTGATGAATTCAAGTTAATTACTAGAGAAAAAAACTAAAATCAAATAAGGAAACTTGATGAATTCAAGTTAATTACTAGAGAAAAAAACTAAAATCAAATAAGGAAACTTGATGAATTCAAGTTAATTACTAGAGAAAAAAACTAAAATCAAATAAGGAAACTTGAATAACAGATTAAATAGTGAATTAAATAATTAAAAATATATAATGAAAGTCAGAAATAAGCTTAATTATAAGAAATAAATAAACAAGAAGAATATGAAAAAAATTAAAATTAAGATAATCAAAGAAAACTCCGGGCAAGGAAGTGCAGAAATGATCTTGCTAATTGGAGCAATTTTAGTAATTGTAATAGTAGCAGGAAGCTATATGATCAACATTTCTGAATCAATAAATAATAGCTTAAAAGGATTATTAGAAAAAGGAAGAGACAGTATTTTAAATAAACTTTAAAATAAAGGAGTTTATGAAAACTTAAAGGACTAGGATTGCAACAATAGAATCAATAAAAAAATTATAATCAACAAAACAGAAAATTAACAAAAAAGCCAAAAAAAATTATAATCAACAAAACAGAAAATTAACAAAAAAGCCAAAAAATCTAATGTCTATCTAACAAATGGCCTTTAGCATCAATTTCTCCTTTACGAATACGAGTTGAAGAAATTGGAATTCCATCATCAGCATAAACAAAACGAATGACTATTATATCCAAAGGAGACATTTCTTTATCCTTACGAATTTGATTGATTTCAAGAGCAGTAGGTTCTGTTTCTTCACTTACGATAATCGCATCAAAATCATCTTCATGAATAGTTGAACCATAAGAATCGTCTAAACGTGAAATAGAGAAATTATTATGTTTATTAGATAAAAATTCATTTAGATTACCCATTCTTTTATCACATGGCTCAATATTCCCTTTTTTGCCACCAAAAGCATTGGATGTGACACCGATGACAACCTCTTCACCATTATTGAAAGCCTCTTCTAAAAGCCTTCTATGGCCATAATGAAAATTATCAAATGTCCCACCAACTGCTACTTTTTTATATTTTTTAATACTCATTGTTAGGCCTTTTGAACTCATGAACACAACTATTTCAATATTAAAATTAGTAATGATAATTACTTTTTATAATTTCTAATTATATATAATTATCCTTATTTTTAACTAACTTAACCCCTAAATAAACTTATTTTTATATAAATAAGTTTTATCCTAAAGTTAAAGAATAAAATTTTTTACTATGATAATTATAAAATAACTATGATAATTATAAAATATTTTATCAACTATAGTACTCTATAAAAATTTAAGCTATGAAAAAGAATATATAATGTAATAAATTAATAATAAGAGAGAATTAAATAAAAAATAAGTAAAAATAATAAAGAAAAATAATAAAGAGAAATAATAAAGAGAAATAATAAAGAAAAATAATGAAAAGAAATAATGAAGAGAAATGATAAAAAATAAGCTTATGTTTGATAATAAATGATTTATGAAGAAAATGTAATTAAAAAAAAGCCAATGAAGGTTAATATTAGATTTGCATCAGTGTATCCTAATTTATATAGAACAGCTATGTCTTCCCTAGGTTATCAAATAATCTATGGAATGATCAATGATAGGGAGGATTGTTGGTGTGAGCGAGTTATCTATCCTAATACTAGAAGTATTGAGTCAAATAGCCCCCTAAAAGATTTCGATATAATTAGCTTTACTCTTCAATATGAACAGGATTATTTTAATGTTTTAGAAATTTTAAAAAAAGCAAATATTCCTATTAAAAAGAAAGATAGAGAATGTAAAAATGATAATTATCCATTAATAATAGCTGGAGGTCCTTGTGCTACATCTAATCCTTTACCTCTTACTGATTTTATTGATATATTCATAATAGGTGAAGCTGAAGTTATTTTAGATAAATTTCTAAATAAATATCAAGAGTTAAATGATCCCAAAAAAGAAATAGCTTCTTTTTTAGATATAAAAGGAATCTATATTTCAGACAATCCTTGTGAGAAAGCTATTGTTTCTAAAATGGATAAAGCATATCATGTTGTGAAACCAATAATTACTAAAACAGATGATCCAAAGGAAAAAAAGGAGTTTTCACCTGTTTTTGGAAATTCAATTTTACTTAATGTTTCAAGAGGATGTACAAGAGGATGCAGATTCTGTATGTCTGGTTACATGTATCGTCCTATTAGAGAAACCTCTTTAAAAAAATTACTCAATGTTGCAGAACTTGCAAGAGCAAATACTGATGAAAATAAGGTATCACTAATTGGTGCAGCTGTTTCAGACTACTCTAAAATAGATGAATTGACACATGAACTTCTAGAAAGAGGATTTCAGATATCAACACCTTCACTTAGAATTGAATCCATAACAGATGAAACACTAACATCACTAAAGCTTAGTGGAGCTAAAACAATTACAATAGCTCCAGAATCAATTTCTAAATTGAGACAATCTATAAATAAAAATATAACTAATGAAAAAATAGAAGAAGTAATCAAAAATTCAATTGAGCTAGGTTTAAATCTAAAATTATATTTTTTAATAGGGCTTCCCAATGAAACAAAAGAAGATATAATCGAATTAGCTAGTTATATCAAATATTTAAATTCTTTAAAATATAATTCACAAAAAACAACAAATTCTAAATTAATACCCCATTCAAATTCAATCAAATTTAGTGTAAACCCATTAATACCAAAACCACACACACCATTACAATGGGAAGGATATGATATAAACACTATGAAATCTAAAATAAAATATTTGAGATCCAATCTAAAAAAAATAGCTATTAGATTTGATAGTGCTAAAATGGGATTATTACAATATGTATTATCATGTAAAGGAAAAGAAATAGGAAAACTACTTGAAAAATCATTAGATCTCCATGCAAACAAAGATATAAACAAAAGAATAAATCTTAATGACTGGAAAAAGCATGGCAATGGATACAATCTAACAGATACTCTACCTTGGAATAACATCAACATAGGAATCAGTCAAGATTTCTTAAAAACAGAACGACAAAAATTATTTGAAAACAAACTAACTCCTTGGTGTAGTGAAAAATATTGCTATGGATGTAAATCTTGCAGATCAAAATAAATTTGATTAAAAACTTGAATTGATTATATAATCTTTTTCATAAATATTGATCTAAAATAATTTTTAATTATATCCTAAAAATTGAACTAATTGGGAGTGTCTCATAATTAAGTTTTGTATGAACAAATTTGTAAAAATCAGCGAAATTTTCTTTTTTTTTGTTTAATTTATCTGAATAATTTATTCAAAGCTTGTAGATTTGTTTAGTGAAAAAGTAATTATGAGACACTCTCATAATTTATTATAATATTATAATTAATCGATAAACAATAAAAAAAACTTTAATTAGTTAATAAATTACAGATATGAATAAAAAAAATAAATAAATAGAGGAGAAAATAAATAAGTCCTCCTAAAAAATGTTTAATTTTGTTTTCTTCTAATGCTTATTCCAAACACACTTATCAACACTAATATGATAGCTATTATCGGTATTCCTGTATTTTTCATAGTAGCTGTAGCTACTGGATTATCACTTGTTTTATTAGTATTATTAGTATCATTTTTGTTGTTTTGGGTTTCAAATTCAGCTGAAACTGGATTAACATTGTAGTTTGCATTATCAGATGAGACTGTAATCACATGGCGACCATCACTGAGTTTATTAGTTGGTATATGAATTTTTCCAATACCAAGAATATCAGTAACGATATTTCCGATGTTTTTACCATCCAATTCAACACTAACTTTGTAGTCTGGTATTGGATCGCCGTATTCGTCTGTTACTGTGACAATTACATCTACAGATCCATCAGAATTTTTAACTACATCAATATCAACAATAACTTGACCTTTTACCACATTAAAAGTTGTAGTATTGGTATAGCTAGAGTAGTTATCGTTTCCTGCATAGTCAACCATAATATTAACATTTCCTGTGTGTGTTGGTTTATAAGTAAGACTCCATCGACCATTAGAATCAGTAGTCAAAGAATAAACTTTACCGCCAACAGTAACATTAATTGGAGCATTAGCTATTGGATTATCATCCTCATCAACAAGCACTCCATCGAATGTTATGATTTTACCCACTTTAACATCATTTGGAATATTTACAGTTGAATTAACAACTAATTTAGTAACATTAAAGCTAGTAGAATTAGTAAAACTTGTATAATTTTCATTACCAGCAAAACTAACAACTACATCGAAAGTGCCAGTACGATTAGTAGTATAATTTAACTCCCAATAACCAGAAACATCAACAATTACATCAGTAAAGAAATTACCATCAACAGTAACATTAACAAAACCAACACCTGTATGATTAGCTAACTGACCACTAATAGTGACATTCTCACCAATATGAGCAGGATTAGGATTAACTATTATAGTAGAATTAGTAGTATTCTTATTTACTGTGAAAGTAGTAGAATTACTAAAAGCATCATAATTACCATCACCAGCAAAACTAACAATAACCTCTAAACCAGTGCCAGTACGATTAGTAGTATAATTTAACTCCCAATAACCAGAACCATCAACAACCACATTAGATAACATGCCATCAACAGTAACATTAACACTAGTTACTCCAGTAAAATTAGCTAAATGACCACTAACAGTAACATTCTCACCAATATGAGCAGGATTAGGACTAACAACAATACTTGAATTAGTACTATTCTTATTTACTATGAAAATAGTAGAATTACTAAAAACATCATAATTACCATCACCAGCAAAACTAACAATAACCTCTAAACCAGTGCCAGTACGATTAGTAGTATAATTTAACTCCCAATAACCAGAAACATCAACAATTACATCAGTAAAGAAATTACCATCAACAGTAACATTAACAAAACCAATACCTGTATGATTAACTAAAACACCACTAACAGTGATATTCTCACCAATTTGAGCAGGATTAGGATTAACAATAATACTTGAATTAGTACTATTCTTATTTACTGTAAAAGTAGTAGAATTACTAAAAACATCATAATTACCATCACCAGCAAAACTAACAACAATATCGAAAATACCAGTACGATTAGTAGTATAATTTAACTCCCAATAACCAGAACCATCAACAACCACATTAGATAACATGCCATCAACAGTAACATTAACACTATTTACTCCAGTAAAATTAGCTAAATGACCACTAACAGTAATATTCTCACCAATATGAGCAGGATTAAGATTAACAACAATACTTGAATTAGTACTATTCTTATTTACTGTAAAAGTAGTAGAATTACTAAAAACATCATAATTACCATCACCAGCAAAACTAACAACAATCTCTAAACCAGTGCCAGTACGATTGGTAGTGTAATTTAACTCCCAATAACCAGAAACATCAACAATTACATCAGTAAAGAAATTACCATCAACAGTAACATTAACAAAACCAATACCAGTATGATTAGCTAAAACACCACTAACAGTGATATTCTCACCAATATGAGTAGGATTAGGATTAACAATGATAGTTGAGTTAGTACTATTCTTATTTACTGTGAAAGTAGTAGAATTACTAAAAGCATCATAATTACTATCACCAGCAAAACTAACAATAACCTCTAAATCAGTTCCAGTACGATTAGTAGTATAATTTAACTCCCAATAACCATTATTAACAGCTATATTAGTAAATAGTGTACCATCAACAGTAACAGTAACATTATTTACTCCAGTATAATTAGCTAACTGACCACTAA
>NZ_LWMW01000012.1 GCF_001639285.1 Methanobrevibacter cuticularis
GAAATAAATGAATATATATTATAATTATTTAGATTGAGAAATAAATGAATATATATTATAATTATTTAGATTGAGAAATAAATGAATATATATTATAATTATTTAGATTGAGAAATAAATGAATATATATTATAATTATTTAGATTGAGAAATAAATGAATATAAAAGTTTTTAAAAAATATCATTACTTATAAACTTTATTTTCAGGACTATAATTTAAACATTGCATATTTAGTTAAATACCGTGTATTTTATTTATAATAAATAACAAAAGTATTTTTATTATTTTAAATATACTATTACAGGTGAGAAAAAATGGCAATTGAAAATGAACATAAAATTGGAGTTACTAAAGGAACTGATTTAGAAACAGAAGTGAAAAACAACTTTATGGGAGAAACCCAGGAAGTAGGAATGTATTTAGCTATGTCTAGACAAGCATCTAGAGAAGGTTATGGTGAATTAGCAGAAGTATTTAAAAGATTAGCTTGGGAAGAAGCAGAACATGCAGCTAGATTCGCAGAAATGAATGGAGTAATTAAACTTACCTTAAAAGAAAACGTCGAAATGATGCTTGAAGGAGAAAAAATGGCTAATAAAGAGAAAAAAGCTGCTTCAGAAAAAGCTGAAGGGGAAAATCTCGAAGATGCTTCTGATTTCTTCAATGAAAGTTCTAAAGACGAAGGTCGTCACGCTAAAATACTAGAAGGAATTTTAGAAAGATATTTCTAAATACATTAATTTTATCTTTTTAAATTTTCTTTTATTTATATTTAATTTTTTTTTATATTTTGAGGGTCGGCCAAAAATAGCTTTTTTCAAAAAAAGTTTCTTCTTTTGCTAAAGAAAGGATTTTCCTAAGATTTTGACAAACCGATATGGAATTTTGGCCGGTCCTCATTTTAGAAAAATTCTTGTATTTTTATATAAAATACTAATTTTTTACTTCTATTTTATGTTCTTCTATTTCTTCTTTTGTTAGTTCCCTAATTAGATGGTTTTCATTGTTGAATCCGTTTTTTTCAATACTAAAAATATTTTCAATAGTACTGAAGTCGACACTGTGGATGTATAATGATTCTTTAATAATTTTATTGCTTTCATCTCTTTTTAGTTTGAAAATCCCATAAACTTTATCTCTCATTTTTATGAACATCTCCTTTTATCAATTATAATTATATACAACTGTTAGAATAATAATTAAAATAAATAATATGAGAGAATGGAAAAAATTAAGTTATTCTCTCCTATTTTAAATTTTTTTGGGTTTTTTTAGCTTTTATATTAGCTAAAAGTTTTTTTATGCGATTCTTTTGTAGAATTTTATTTTGATTTTGGCTATTTTTGTATATGCAAGGTTTTTTACACTGGTTTTTAAGATTTTTTTGGTTTTGTTGTAGTTTGTTTTTATGTTGCTTGTTTTGCTGATTTTGCTTAGTGTGAAACCTTTTAAAGATTTCTTGAATAGTTTAGAACCTGTTAAAATACCGTAATTTTTAATATAATAGGTTTTATAATAGACTCTGTATCTTTTTCCATGATATTTTACAGTTTTAGCACTTACTTTGATGAGGTAGATTTTTATACTTGTTTTTGTGATTGATATGCTGTTGGATTTTGCACTGGAAGAGCCATAGATGATGTTTTCAGTTTTTAGTCCGTTGTATGCTGCGTTTGCGTAGTATTTTCCTGCTTTAGTTGCTGTATATGTGTACTGTGCAATCCCTTGACCATTTGTCATAAGAGTTACACTTTTACCTGCGATAGTTAAACTGAGATTTTGGTTAGCTAGTATGTTTCCTTGGTTGTCTTTTAGTGTGATTTTGTAGGTAATTTTATTACCGTTTCTTGTTGAAGTTATTGTAATTTTAGTTCCAAGATTCTTTGGAGCAACAGTATAGCTATTAGCTATTGTTGCATTGTTGTAGTTATTGTTTCCAGAGAAAAATATATCTACATTAGCTATTCCTACATTTGTATTAGGTATTGTTAAACTCCAAACACCATCAATAACACCTACATTGTAATCTACACCATTGATAGTTACTGTGATGTTGTAAGTACCATCTAATAAGCTACCATTATTGGTTAAATTACCAGATATAGTACTGTTTCCACCATATGTAGCATTTGATGGTAAGTTAACACCAATATTGATGTCAGCTTTAATAACATTTATTGTGATGTTAGTTTCTGATTCAGTGTATTTATCAGTGCTAT
>NZ_LWMW01000013.1 GCF_001639285.1 Methanobrevibacter cuticularis
CTGTTGACTTTAAAGGAGGTAAAAGGGACATAACTGTTACAGATAGAAGAACTAAAAAAGATTTCGCATTATATATTAAACATTTGGTGGATAATGTGTTTCCTAAAGCTAAAAAACTAAGAATTATCATGGATAATTTAAATACTCACACACATCTTTCAATTCTTGAAAATTTTGAATTTCACGAAGCTGTAAACTTGATTAGTAAATTATCATTCATTTATACTCCAAAACATGCAAGTTGGCTTAATATTGCCGAAATCGAAATTAATGTAATGGACAGAAAATGCACTGGAAGAAGAATAAATAATAAAAATCTTTTAATTAAAGAAACTACAGCTTATCAAAATAATAGAAATGAAAATAAATGTAAAATAAACTGGAAATTCACTAAAGAAGATGCAGATAAAAAATTATCAAAATGCTACATTAACTAATAAAATCATGAAAATTAAATTTACATAACAATATTATAAAATTAATAATTGAAGATTTATATAATCTTTATATAATATTATAAAATTAAAAATTATCTAATGTGAGGCTTTTTACTTGTTTCAGTTCTTCTCGTTTTTTAATATCTCCATCCAAAGAAATTTGACCATATTTTCCTCCCCCTCCAGGAGAAATACGAATATTTTTATTTCTAAACGCTTCAATAGCTGGAGAAACATTGGAATCCACTTCAGCTATTTTTTCAAGAGATGCCTCAATCAATATGTCAATTTCATTACCAATATTATCAATTAGTGCTCTCCATTTAGTTTGAACCATTTTTGTGGTAACTCCTTTGTCATAAACCATGCTTATTATCTCAGCAAGTGGCATTAGATGAATATATGGAGGTCTAAAGTCAGGATGATGTGGTTTATCCCAAGTAGCTATTTCAGATATACGATAATCAACACCTTTTTTTATTCTTCCACCACATGGACATTTCATTTTATTCTCTTTGGCCAGTACTGGATCCACTAATTTGTAACACTTAGTACATGCAGTCATGTGATATTTACCTAAGTTCGGTATCAAGCCATAGTTTGCTTTGATTTTGTTATTTTTAATTGCATTTTGTAGTGAAGAAAATGAAATATCTTCAAGCTCTATTTGATTAAACTCCCTACCTAATCTATGCGGCCATGGAGAATGTGCATCTGAATTTGACAAAAATGGAATGTCATGTAGTTCTTCAATTCTATCAGCCATATTTGTATCAGCAGAGAGACCTAATTCAAGAAAATCAGGTTTACGGCCATAACAATCATAGACACTATCGAATGATTTATACATACCAGTCCATGGAGTAAAAGCATGGGCAGGACCTACTAAACAATCATACTCTTTAGCTAAATCCATTATTTCAGCACCATTCATTTTAGTTCTTGGCCTTCCATCTTTATTTTTATTTATAGAAACTAATTTATCAGCTAGTTCCCTAGCTATTTCAATGGTAGGAATTAAAATTAAGTGATGAATTTTCTTCTCTCCCTCCACTTCAGTTGTTAGAACAAAATCACAATCATCAGTAGAATATATTCCATCTCCTGTATAGTTCGTGCTATTTTCAATTATCTCCAACCATTCTGGATGAAGAGCATCACCAGTACCAACTAACTGAAGACCTTTAAGTTTAGCTTCAGGAGCTATATTATTTATGACCATGTCTTTAGAAGTTGCCATAGAAAAACAACTGTGAATATGTAAATCTGTGTTAACTAACATAATATAAGATTAGAATATTTTTCTATATTAATTTAATGCTAATTTAAATAGAGAAACAAGATGAAAAATATTCTAAAGAATATTATAATGCACATTAAAAATTATAATTTCATATTTTTATAATAACTCTTTAATTAAAAAATTGTTATAGAAATCGTGACATAAATTTAAAAATTAGTAATGTTTGAAGTGAAAATGTAAAAAATAAGAGAAAAATGGAAGAGAAGAATAAATTAATTCTTCCCAAAAAGATTTTTTAGGCTTTTCTGTATGCTTTGAATTTGATGGTTGCTAGTTTTTTGTATGCTAAGTTGGTTATGGTTATTTTTAGTGTGTTTGTTTTTTTGTTGAATGTGTATTTGATGTATTTGCTTGCTTTT
>NZ_LWMW01000014.1 GCF_001639285.1 Methanobrevibacter cuticularis
AATTATAATCTTCACCATTTAAAGTACCATTAATGATAAAATCAGGTAAATTCTCAACACCAGTATTATCAAGAGTAGTATTCAATACTAACAGATAAAATCTAAGCTTATCACCAAAATGAACATCATCCAAACTACTAGAGTTAGTAATATTCAAAATATAATGATTACTAGTATCAATACCCACAATTTTACCAATTATATCGTTAACTCCCCACCAATTAAGATTCGCATCTATACCACTAGTCATAGTTGGAATACTCAAACCAGTACCAGCTAAAACACGATTATAATTGACAGTAACATTATCCACAGAATTAAGACCAGTAGCAAAATTAATACCAGTACCACCAGTTGTTCCAGCAAAAATATTATTACCAGAAACAAAAATATCACTCAAATCAACAGAATTAAGATTAACAAACCCAATACCAATACCATTAGAGTTAGTAGCATTAATAGTATTGTTCACTACAGATAAACCATTAAAATCAGCATTATTACAATCAACATACATACCATAAGACCCACCCATAATAACATTATCAGTGAAACTGATAGTGTTGCTGGTGTGTGTACGAAGATAAAAGCCTTCATTGGATGTTCCTGTGATGTTGTTGTTGGTAATGGTTATGTTACTGTTACCATTGGTTGCAGCTAGAAAAACACCAGTTGTTCCTGTGATGTTGTTGTTAGTAATGGTTATATTGTTGTTACTGGTGTGTACAGAGATATCAAGACCAGTTGTTGATGTTCCTGTGATATTGTTGTTAGTGATAGTTATGGTGTTGTTACTATTGGTGTGTGCATACAGAGAAATACCAAATGAGGATGCTCCTGTGATGTTGTTGTTGGTAATGGTTATGTTACTGTTACCATTGGTTGCAGATAGATGAAAACCATTTGTTCCTGTGATGTTGTTGTTGGTAATGGTTATGTTGCTGTTACTGGTGCTTATATCCAGATAAACACCACGGGATGCTCCTGTGATGTTGTTGTTGGTAATGTTTATGTTGCTGTTACAATTGGTGTATGCATCCAGATAAACACCAACTGATGATGTTACTGTGATGTTGTTGTTGATGATGGTTATGGTGTTGTTACTATTGTTGTATACATCCAGAAAAAGACCACGGAATGTTCCTGTGATATTGTTGTTTTCGAAAATTAGAGTATTATTACAATTAGTGATATTGAAACGTACGCCCACCGAATCAGATGTGCCGTTACCTAGGATATTATTACCTTTAACTGTAATTTTAACAACTGAGCCAGCTGTGGCATTTACATATACAGCACCATACGATATATTGTTTACAGTAGAAATTATAGTATTATTTTCCAGTAATACATCAGTTAAAGAGTTACCAGATAAATTGATGCTTATATTGATTGTACTTATATTACAGCTAATAACTGATAGATTGCTTGTATTTGAATTAATAGCTGTGTTATATCCACTCATATTCAAATTAACGATTTTTACATTCGGTGCTGTGATATTGAATAGTGTGCCAGTATTGGGACCTTTTATGTTCACTTGGCCGTTTGAGGATATGTTGACGCTTCTTGAAACATTTAATCCAGTGATTTGGTTATAATCTCCTGCATCAAAAACAACCTCATTATCAGTTGCGGTTGTATTACTGAGGAAATCTTGAATCTCATCATTAGTAGAAGAACTATTAAAGTTTGCAGCACTAACACCAGATAAAAGTGCAAAAAAGCACAAAAAAACAAAGCTTACAAGCACTAGATTCTTTAAATGAGTTCCACTAGTAAAATAGCTATTCTTTTCAAACTTATCCGTTATTGTATTTTTATTTTTCATTATCATATTTTTTTCACCTCCAAAATGAAAAAATTCTTTTTTAAAATTTTGATTAATGGATTATGAAATATAGAAATTATAGACCTATATGTCAAATAACTATCATAAAAGACAAAGCTCAGATTAATTATAGATGATTATATTATTATTACCAGAACTATGATCATTTTTTATCTATCAAAAACCCATTAATCAGAGAAAAATTCCAAAAAAAGAAATTTAGTTAAAATAA
>NZ_LWMW01000015.1 GCF_001639285.1 Methanobrevibacter cuticularis
CAAGATCAGATTGATAATAAATCCTACCACCAATAGTAGTATTACCATTATCAACGAGATTATCAACAATATTATTACTACCTAAATCAGCATTACCATTATTAACCAAATCACCAATAGAATTATTCTCACCACTAGTAGACAAATCACCATTATTAGTAACATTACCTAATACATTGTTATCGCCAACAGTAGTATTACCATCATTAATAAGATTATCAACAGTATTATTACTACCTAAATCAGCATTACCATTATTAACCAAATCACCAATAGTATTATTCTCACCAATAGACAAATCACCATTATTAGTAACATTACCTAATACATTGTCACTACCAACAGTAACATTGCCATTAATAACAACATCTCCCCCACCATTATCAGTAATAGTATTGTTAGTCATTGTAGTATTACCATTGTCGTAAATTCCTCCACCATCATTGGCAGTGTTATCAGTTAAGGTATTATTACTAATGATACTCCCATTCGAATTGTTTAGAATATCAATTGCTCCACCATTATTAACAGCAGAATTATTAGTGAAATTAGAATTGGTTACATTAATATTGTTTCCCCAAAAACCTAATGCTCCTGCATTATCAGCTGCACTATTATTAGTAAAATCACAGTTATTAATAGTATTGTTTGAACCACCAATAGAAATAGCTCCACCACCATTTTCAGCATGATTGTTAATGAATTTGGAGCCATCTATTGTAATATTACTACCTCCTGAAGAAATTGCTCCACCATCAATACCTGCATGATTATTGATAAAAATACAATTAATTATTTGATCATTACTTCCAGAGGAAAGTGCCCCAGCATAAGCCACTGCACTATTATTAGTAAAATTAGAATCAATAAATTTAATATTTGATCCAGTACCTACACCGGCAGTATTTGATGCAATATTATTAACAAATCTAGAAGAATTAATAACACCACCAAAAGTACCAAAATTAGCTGCTCCAGAAAAAGATGCATTATTATAATTAAAGTCTGAATTTTCTATGTAAAGAGTATTATTTACATATAAAGCTCCACCACCCCATGCACTGTTGTTATTGAAAGTAGAGTTTATTATAGTAGTATTACCCTGACTAAAAATAGCACCACCACGAGTAGTTGAACCAAGTGCCTTATTATAATTAAAGTCGGAATTTTCTATGTAAAGAGTATTATTTACATATAAAGCTCCACCAGATCCTACACTGTTGTTATTGAAAGTAGAGTTTATTATAGTAGTATTACCCTGACTAAAAATAGCACCACCTAGACCAAACGTAAGGGATGCATTATTATCATTGAATATACAATTTACAATTGTCATATTACTAGATTCATAATTATTCCTGATTGCTCCACCATAGCCTGTAGCGTTTCCATTGCTGAATGTTATATTTATAAATGTAACATTAGTATTGTTTGCAATTAAGAATATTCCTCTTGGTCCTCCCATATATCCTTGTGCATCAATAATCACACTTCCAGATGAACCATTACCTTGTATAGTAATGTTTTTACTGATTGTTATATTAAAATCCTGATTAGCTTTATTGTATGTTCCAGGAGCTAAATTAACTGTCTCACCATCACCTGCATTAGTTATACCTTGTGAAATTCCACCCCCGCTGGTGTCATTGATATTTTGATCAGCTGCAAAACTAGCCTGTAAACTAACAAGTACAAATAAGGCAAGTGTTACTAGTAATATCATCTGAACAGATGTTTTTTTAAATTTATTCATAATATTTTTCACCTCTTTTTTGAACATTAAATTATTAGTTTTTTTATGTTGAGTCGTGTTTTTTTTTAATTAATGTTCATATGATTGCCAGCTATTATTAAAGGACTAAAAATATTTAATAATTATGCTAAAGTTATTGTTTCGATACATGAAAAAACTTGTTAGTTCATAAAAGAACAGTTAGTATACTATTAAACTATTAATCTTTAATCACTGGACAATTATACTTATAGTAATTACCCATATATAAAGAT
>NZ_LWMW01000016.1 GCF_001639285.1 Methanobrevibacter cuticularis
TAAATAAAACAATTAATTTATTATAGCTATTAATACATATTTTATCAACTATTTAATATTTAAATGATTTTTATGGAAATTAATTTCATGAAAATTTCTAAAAAAGTGACTTATGAGACACTCCCATAATCTTTTTTTATAATTGAAATCAAATGTCCATTAATGTAATTCAATATTTTCAGCAGACATAGTCTATGAAAACAAGGTTCCGTGAGGGTGTAGAAAACCACTGCTATAAATGTGATGGAAACTCTCTCCTTCACGATGCTTTGAGATTAAAAGGAATTGAATAGCTAACTAATTTTCATCATATCAATTAATTTATCCATCATTTGCATTTTTAAGAATCTCGTATAATTAGAAATGCAATTTTTTATCTTTAAAAATCTTTTTATTTTTTTACTTTTTATTAATTTTTATATAATTTATTTTTTACATAGCTTTATCACTTATAAAACTTTACATGATTATATATTTTTAATTATGGTGCATTATTAAAAGTTTTTAGCAATTTATATGCATTTTAAAAACATTTAAAATATGATTTTATATTTTTGCAATTACTTCAAAAATTTATTATTATTTTGGATTTTTTCAGGTTTTACTCCTTTTAAGTTACTTTCATTGTTTTTTATTTACTTATTTATGATATATATATATATATATATATATATATATATATTATTTTTCAATAAAGTTTATATACGGCATAGAATATAATTATTATCGGTTAATAAGTAGTGATTATTCTCTATTTATTTGACTGATTTTTATCAATAATTGAATGAAATGGAGGTGAAAAAATAAAAAACTATAAAAAAGCAATGATAAAAACGAGTATACTAATAGCTACTATCTTATTATTAGCTATTAGTTTAAACTCTAGCTTTGCAGCTACTGTACCTATTGATAATACAACATCTGGGGGTATAAATGGAGCAATAACATCAGGAACTACTAATCCTGGAGATACTATTTTGCTTGCTCCAGGAAACTACACAAAAACTAGCAATACAGGAATAACTATTAATAAAAATGTAACAATCCAAGGAAACGGATCTGCTGCTGATGTAATAATTGATGCAGAAGGATCAAGACGAATATTTTCCATGAGTAATAATTTGAATGTGACTTTCATAAACATAACATTCCTAAATGGATATAATACGGGTACTGGTGGAGCAATAGATAATCCAAACAGTTTAACAAAGATGACTTTCATCAACTGTACATTCAGAAATAGCTATTCAGGAAATAATGGTGGTGTTATCTACAATTTGGGTGCTAATATGAATGTCACTGGTTGTACTTTCATTAACAACACTGCAAATTATGGTGGTGGTGCTATCTACAATAATCAGGGTGTTAATTTCAGTGTTACTGGCTCTACTTTCATTAACAACACTGCACTTGGTACTACTAATGCGAGGGGTGGCGGTGCTATCAATAATTATCGGGGTAATTATTTTAGTGTTAATGGTTCTACTTTCATTAACAATAATGTTACATCTATGCAGGGTGGTGCTTTACTCATTAGAGATAGTACTAATGTAAATGTTAGTGGTTCTACTTTCATTAACAACACCGCTCCTACTGCCGGTTCTATTTATGTTTATGGTAGTAGTAGTAATGTAATTATTAATTATAATCGTATATTTAATAATACTGATAGTAATGGTTTTGATATTGTAAATAGTGGAGCTACTAATGTTAGTGCTGATTTGAATTGGTGGGGGACAAACAATATAACTAATATAAGTGGCAGGATTTCTGGCACTGTTGCTATCAATAATTATTATATTTTCAATTTCACTAACTCTAGTAGTTTGGATAATGTTCATGTTGGTGACA
>NZ_LWMW01000017.1 GCF_001639285.1 Methanobrevibacter cuticularis
CAACTCTGTCAACTTTAGAAATATTTCTCTTAGATGTTCTTTATTTTATTAATTTTATTTAATTAGTCAGTTGTTGATTGGTTTAAGATTTTTAAAGACCTTTTTAAAATTAGACTTATTTTATTTTACTTTTTACTCTGTTTAGAGTAGTGTAGGTAGTTTAAATTTTTTTTTCTAAAGATTTCGTTTATTTCATTATTATTTTGTTATTTTTTATCTAATTTCGTTTATTTTTGTGAATTTTAGGTTAAATTTATATATTAGTTTTAATATAGTTTTAATATAAATATTAGTAATTAAATATTAGTATTATTAAATTTAAAGTTTATATTACTTATTTTAGATTAAATTATCAAATTTAAACTAGTTATGGTGGTTTTTAATATGAGAGATTTGTTTTTTTATGAAGTAGTAAGGTTAATTAATTATGAAAAAGAGAAATATGTTTTAGTTAAAAATCAATTCACTAAAAAGCGAAAAATGGGTTTTAAAGATTTTATTTTTTATATATTAGGAAATAATGGAAAAACCAGCGTTTTAGAACTAGATAATTATTTTAAAATCAAAAATAAGGATGTTTTCAAGTGTGATAATATGACTCCAACTAAACAAAACTTTTCTAAACGAAGAAGTTGCATTAGCCCCGAATTTTTTAAAGATGCGAACAAAGGAGGGGTAAAAAATTTATATTCTACTAATTACAAGGAATTAAGTAAATTTAAAGGGTTTTTAATTTTCGCTATTGATGGTTCTCAAGCAAAGCTGCCGAATACTCCTATAACAAGAGAAGAATTCGATGTTGATTCAGATTCTTTAAAAGAGACTAAAACTCCTAAAGCTAGAATATCTGTGATGTCTGATGTTAAAAACGAAAATATAATAGATTCAGCCATATCTGAGATGTCTGTAAGCGAATCTGTATTAGCATCTGAACATATCGAAAAAGCTGACGAAATTATAGACTTAAAAAAGTCAATAATAATTTTTGACAGAGGATATGCATCTGCAGAGTTAATACTACAATTATTAGAAAAAGAAAGCTATTTCATCTTCCGACTCAAAAGTGATGTTTATCAAAAAGAAAGAAAACAAATGACAACAAATGACGAATGGATAGACATCAATTTAAACAGAAACAGAAAACAAAACATTAAAAATCCTGAATTAAAAGCCAAAGCAGACGAATTAGACTATTTACACTTAAGAATTGTAAACATCCCATTAAAAACAGGAGAAATAGAAACACTATTAACAAATATACCAGAAAAAATAGGAACTTCTGATGAATTAAAAGAATTATACGGAGAAAGATGGCAAATAGAAAAAGGATATGATGTTTTAAAGAACAAAATACACATAGAAAACTTTTCAGCTAAAAAAAGAATAAACATCGAACAAGACTTCTACTCACAAATTCTCATGTATAACATCCTAATAGAATACAAAACAAAATGTAACAAAGAATTAAAGAAAAAACAAAAAAATAAAGATTGTAAATGCGAATACAAAGTAAATATAAACATTTTAGCAGGAAAACTAAAATCAAACTTATACGAAATGTTTCTAGCACCCACAGAAAAAGAAAGAACAAAAATACAAGAAGAAGTACACAATATAGCCAAGAAAAACATTATAAAAACTAAAACCAAACCATCCACACCAAGAAACAAAAATCCACTAGCAAACAAATACCCATACAACAATAGAAAAAATTTTTAAAGAAAAATAAACAAACCAAGAATAATAAAAAGAAAAAAACCTAAAGTTGACAGAGTTG
>NZ_LWMW01000018.1 GCF_001639285.1 Methanobrevibacter cuticularis
AAGTAATATCAATAATCTAGATATTAAGGATAATAATGTTAAAAATAGTGGTAGTGATGGTGTTTCAGTAGATAGTTCTGAACATGTTGGTATTAGTGGTAATGATATTGAAGATTCTTCTTCTAATGGTGTTTCTGTTTATGATAGTGATGATGTTAATATTTCTAAAAACAAGATAGAAAAAAGTGGGGGTCATGGTGTATCTTTATATTCAACTAAAAACACTAAAATTTCACATAATACTGTTAAAAGTAGTGAAGGTGTAGGTATTTATTTAGGTGATTCTGAAAATAGTTATATTCATGACAATAATATAACAAATTCTAGTGAAGAAGGGTTGAAAGGTAGTATTGTAACAAATATTAGTATGATTAACAATACTATTGCAAATAACACAGGAAATGGACTTTCTATCGATGTATCTGCATACAATATGACAATTACGGATAATACTTTTAATAATAACGGAGGAAGTAACCTATATTTTGAAAATATATCAAAATCCTTGATTAAAAACAACAATATCACTAATGGGGAAAGTAATGGCATCGATATATCTTATGGTGATTTTGTTGAAATCTACAATAATATTATAAAAAATAACACAGATTCAGGTATTTTCATAACTAATACTAAAAATGTCCTAATTAATGAAAATAAAATAATGAACAACAATGAAGGTATAAATATATTATATTCCACATTTATTGGCATTTATAACAATTCAATAGAAAAAAATAATGGATTAGCTATTTACTTTGCAAACGACATAAATGATCAGGTCAATTATTTTTCTCCAAGTATATTAGATAATAAAAGGTTTTTTACAGGTTTTGGACCATCTCTCATTTTTTATTTTCAAATTAAGGATAATAATATTACTAGTAATCGTTTTGGTATTGAGATAAATAGCTGTGATTCTTTTGATATTTCTCAAAATGGCATTAAATGGAATAATGGCAATGGTTTTAGTTCTATTGATTCTAAATCTTTTGGTTTCTATGGAAATGATGTTTCTTTTAATAATGGTAGTGGTTTGTATATTGTTGATTCTGATGGTGGAATCCAAGGGAATAATGTGAGTAATAATAATGAATATGGTATTTTTTTAATGGATTCTCCAGTCTATATTATAGCAAGGAATTTAGTAAATTATAATAAAAATTCTGGAATTATTCTTTATGGTGTAAATAGCTCTAATTTGCAATATAATGATATAATTGGAAATGGTGGGGAGGGAATACTTTTAAGTAATTCTAATAATATTCCAATTTATCTAAATGAAATAAGTAATAATAGTATAGGTATTGCTTTATATTCTTCTGATAATTGTTCTGTTTATGATAATGATTTTGTGAATAATACTGTGGGGATTTTTATTGATTCAGTTAAAAATAGTGTTTTTTCTAATTCTTTTGTTGGTGGTAATGAGGGGATTGTTATTTATGGGATAAATAATATTATAAGGGATAATAATCTTTCTAATATTAAGTCTAATGGTGTTTCTGTTTTTGGTTATGGGAATGTTGTTAAAAATAATATAATAAGTGGTGTTAAAGGTTATGCTATTAGTTTGTTTGCTTATGGTAATAATGTGACTTATAATTATCTTAAGGGTAATTATCGTGGTTTATATGTTAATGCTGATGAGAATTTGTTTGCTTACAATAATATAACTAGCTCTAAATATAGTGCTTTGGTTGTTGTAGGTTCCATAAACACTATTAAAAATAAT
>NZ_LWMW01000019.1 GCF_001639285.1 Methanobrevibacter cuticularis
AAGTAATATCAATAATCTAGATATTAAGGATAATAATGTTAAAAATAGTGGTAGTGATGGTGTTTCAGTAGATAGTTCTGAACATGTTGGTATTAGTGGTAATGATATTGAAGATTCTTCTTCTAATAGTGTTTCTGTTTATGATAGTAATAATGTTAATATTTCTAAAAACAAGATAGAAAAAAGTGGGGGTCATGGTGTATCTTTATATTCAACTAAAAATACAAAAATCTCATCTAATAGTATTAAAATTAGTGAAGGTGCAGGTATTTCTTTAGGTGATTCTGAAAATATTGATATTAATGACAATAATATAACAAATTCTAGTGAAGAAGGATTGAAAGGTAATATTGTAACAAATATTAGCATTATTAACAATACTGTTGCAAATAACACAGGAAATGGACTTTCTATCGATGTATCTGCATACAATATGACAATTACGGATAATACTTTTAATAATAATGGTGGAAGTAGTTTATATTTTGTTTATATATCTAATTCTCTGATTAATAATAATAAGATTACTAATTCTGGAAGTAATGGTATTTATATATTTTCTGGGAATTATGTTTATGGTTTAAATGATATAGCTATAACTAATAATGTTATCGATAATTGTACAGATTCGGGTGTTTTTATATATAATGCTAAAAATGTTTTGATTGATAGAAATAGTATTACTAATATTAATGAAGGAATTAGCATTTTTAAATCAACCTTAATAAAAATATCTTCTAATTTTTTAGGTAATGTCTCTGGAAGAGGAATATATTTGGCGGATGATATAAACGAGGATGCATTTAATGGCAGTGGATTAATTGTAATGTATCCACAATATATGAACATCTATAATAACACAATTAACAATGCCTTTTATGGAATTGAATTAGATAGATTTGATGGTACAACTATAACTAGTAATATTATAGAAAATTGTACTGGTGATGCAATATTAATATATTCTTCAGATAATTTTATAGGTTATAATAATATTTCTAATAACAAAGGAAATGGTGTTTTTTTATTCAATTCAACATTACAATTTAGAAGTAATAATATCTTTGATAATGTTGGTGCTGGAGTTTATATTTCTTTATTCAATTCTCCTTATATGGGTTATATGCAGTGGAATACTATATTTAACAATAAAGGTGGAGGAGTTATTTTAACTGATTCTAAAAACCTCATATTCCATACTAATTGGATTTATTTTAATAAAGGTGAGGGAGGTATTTTTTTAAGCAATTCTTCTAATGTATCTGTTTATGATAATGTTTTTGTTGAGAATAATCTTGCTGTTAGATTATATTCTTCTGATAATTGTTCTGTTTATGATAATGATTTTGTGAATAATACTGTGGGGATTGTTATTGATTCAGTTAAAAATAGTGTTTTTTCTAATTCTTTTGTTGGTGGTAATGAGGGGATTGTTATTTATGGGATAAGTAATATTGTAATGGATAATAATCTTTCTAATATTAAGTCTAATGGTGTTTCTGTTTTTGGTTATGGGAATGTTGTTAAAAATAATATAATAGGTGGTGTTAAAGGTTATGCTATTAGTTTGTTTGCTTATGGTAATAATGTGACTTATAATTCTCTTAAGGGTAATTATCGTGGTTTATATGTTAATGCTGATGAGAATTTGTTTGCTTACAATAATATAACTAGCTCTAAATATAGTGCTTTGGTTGTTGTAGGTTCCATAAACACTATTAAAAATAAT
>NZ_LWMW01000020.1 GCF_001639285.1 Methanobrevibacter cuticularis
GTGTGGGTAGAGTAAATATCCCTGATTTAGATGTAGATGAATACACATACACCATAATATTTAAAGAAAACAACAATTACACAGAATCCAACAACAACGTGAATTTCATCGTCCAAAAACTAGGAACAACAATCAATGTTAACTTACCAAATAATGCTACTTATGGTGAAAACTCCACTATTAATGGTAATATCACTGATGCTAATGGTAACCTAATAAACGGAACATACAACATCACAGTAACTGTTAATGGTGTAGATTATAATGTAGGTGTTATTGATGGTGTTTGGAGTTTAACAATACCTAATACAAGTGTAGGAATAGCTAATGTAGATATATTTTTCCCTGGAAACAATAACTACAACGATGCAACAATAGCTGCTAACTATACTGTTGCTCCAAAGAATCTTGGAACTAAAATAACAATAACTTCAACAAGAAACGGTAATAAAATTACTTACAAAATCACACTCAAAGACAATCAAGGAAACATATTAGCTAACCAGAATCTCAGTTTAACTATTGCAGGTAAAATTGTAAGTCTTAGAACAAATAGTCAAGGAATTGCACAGTACACATTTACTGCAACTAAAGCAGGAAACTATCAAGCAAATGCAGCTTTCAACGGTTTAAACACTGGAAATATAATATATGCTTCTTCAAGTGGAAAATCCAACACAATAAAAATAACAAAAGCCAACATAAAAGTCTATAAAACAATTCCAAGCGCTAAAAAAATAAAATCCAAAGGCAAAATCTACAAAGTATACAGCAAAATCTACTATATCAAAAACTACGGCGAACTAACAGGATCTAAAACCTACACAAAATACTTTAAAAAAGGCCTTATTTTAAGCAAAATCAGCAAAACAAAGAACATAAAAACAAGCTACAACAAAACCAAAAAAATCCTAAAAATCAAGGTCTTAAACCTTGCATTTGGAAAAATAGCTAAAATCAAATTGAAAACATACAAAAGAATCACATAAAAAAACTTTTAATAAAAATCTAAAGTTAAAAATATGTGTATTATAAAAATCTAAAAAAAAACTTTTAAAAAGAGAGAATTATAACTTAATTTTTTCCATTCTCTCATATTTTTATTATTATTTTGATAGTTGTATATAATTATAAAATGATAAAAGGAGATGTTCATAAAATGGGAGATAAAGTTTATGGGATTTTCAAACTAAAAAGAGATGAAAACAACAAAATCATTAAAGAATCATTATACATCCACAGCGTCGACTTCAACACTATTGAAAATATTTTCAGTATTGAAAAAAACGGATTCAACAATGAAAACCATCTAATTAGAGAACTAACAAAAGAAGAAATAAAAGAACATAAAATAAAAATAAAAAATTAATATTTAATATACAAAATATACAAGAATTTTCTAAAATAAGGGTCAGCCAAAATTCCATATTGGCTTTTCAAAATCTTAGGAAAATCCTTTGTTTAGCAAAAGAAGAAACTTTTTTTGAAAAAAGCTATTTTTGGCCGACCCTCTAAAGTTGAAAAATCTCTGATTTTTTTTATAGTCCTGAAAATAAAGTTTATAAGTAATGATATTTTTTAAAAACTTTTATATTCATTTATTTCTCAATCTAAATAATTATAATGTATATTTTTTTAATAATAAAATTATTAAAGATTATTTTA
>NZ_LWMW01000021.1 GCF_001639285.1 Methanobrevibacter cuticularis
TCCACCACTAGTTGCAGTATTATTTACAAAACTAGAACTAACAATATCGACAATAACAGCACCATTAATACCAGTAGTTACAAAAATTCCTCCACCACTAGTTGCAGTATTATTTACAAAACTAGAATTAACAATATCGACAATAACAGAACCATTAGTACCGCCAGTAGTTACATAAATTCCTCCACCACTAGTTGCAGTATTATTTACAAAACTAGAACTAGCAATATCAACACTAACAATAGCAGTAGTACTAGCAGTTACATGAATTCCTCCAGCATTATTTGCGGTGTTATTTACAAAACTAGAACTAACAATATCGACAATAACAGAACCATTAATACCACTATTTACAAAAATTCCTCCACCACTAGTTGCAGTATTATTTACAAAACTAGAACTAGCAATATCGACAATAACAGAACTATTAATACCACTATTTACAAAAATTCCTCCACCACTAACAGTTGCGGTGTTATTTACAAAACTAGAATTAGCAATATCGACAATAACAGAACCATTACTATCAGTAATTACAAAAATTCCTCCACCACTAGTTGCAGTATTATTTACAAAACTAGAATTAACAATATCGACAATAACAGAACCATTACTACCACTATTTACAAAAATTCCTCCACTACTAACAGTTGCGGTGTTATTTACAAATGTGGAATTAGCAATACCAAAAATAGTAATACCATTAACATCAGCATTTACATAAATTCCTCCACCATTATTTGCGGTGTTATTTACAAATGTAGAATTAGTAATATCAACAGTAACAGCACCATTAATACCAGTAATTACATAAATTCCTCCACCATGAGTTGCAGTATTATTTGTAAAGTTAGAATTACTTACAGTAGTATTTACAGTGTTATTAGCAAGAGTAGTTATATAAATTGCTCCACCGTGCATCGCAGCATTATTGTTAGGGTTATTGGTTTCATATGTTGTGTTATAGTTGTTGTTAGTGAAATTAGAATTACTTATTTCTAGATTGCTACTAGAATATAGTAGATTATAAATATTAGTACCTGTGGTTTTTTTACCAGTGCCGCCATTTATAATTATGATTGTGTTTTTGTTGTAGTTTCTTGTCTCATTGTAGTTGTTGATGTTATTTGTAAAGTTAGATTGTGTGATAATTAAATCACCAGTGTTAACAATCATTGCATAAATATAACCAGTATTCTGTTCACCAATAACAAGTTCTCCATTAGGGTTTCGGATGTTGATGGTTATGTTTTGGTCGTTGTTCCAGTTGTATTCGCGGTTTATTGTTGTTTTTATTGTGTTGTTTGTGAATTCTGATCTTGTGATATTAAGCCTACCTTTATTAACAATAAAACCAGAACCCACAACACTACTATTATAAATTGTATTATTAAAATACAAAGTAGTATTAGCAGTAAAAGGAACATTCTGATAATATTGGAGGTTTATGTTCATGTTATTGTTAATGAATGCTGAGTTAATGATGTTCATTTGTCCATTGTTACCAATAAGGTAACCAGATTCAAAACTATCATCTTCCAACACATCATTACTTGTATAAGTTGTGTTCTCACGAATATTAAACGATAAACTATTATCTGTAACTACACAATTTTCCATTGTTAAATAACCATCATTATTTATTAAATAGCTATTATTACCA
>NZ_LWMW01000022.1 GCF_001639285.1 Methanobrevibacter cuticularis
TTTTGGATTTTTTTCAGGTTTTACTAATTTTAAGTTCTTTTTATTGTTTTTTATTTATTTGTTTATGATATATATATATATATATATATATATTATTTTTCAATAAAGTTTATATATGGCATAGAATATAATTATTATCGGTTAATAGGTAGTGATTATTCTCTATTTATTTAACTGATTTTTATCAATAATTGAATGAAATGGAGGTGAAAAAAATAAAAAACTATAAAAAAACAATACTGAAAACGAGTATACTAATAGCTACTATTTTATTATTAGCTATCAGCTTAAACTCCAGTTTTGCAGCTACTGTACCTATTAATAATACAACACCTGGTGGTATAAATGGAACAATAACATCAGGAACTACTAATCCTGGAGATACTATTTTGCTTGCTCCAGGAAACTACACAGGAACTACCAATACAGGAATAACTATCAACAAAAATGTGACAATACAAGGAAACGGACCTGCTGCTAATGTAATAATTGACGCACAAGGATCAAGACGAATATTCACTATAGGCAATAACTTGAATGTGACTTTTATAAACATAACATTCACCAATGGAAGATCTAGTACTACTTATACAGTTCTTGGTGGAGCAATATATAATCAATACACTACAACAACGATGACTTTCATCAACTGTACATTCACTAGCAACACTGCAACTACTAATTATGGTGGTGGTGCTATCACCAATTTTGGTGTTATGAGCGTTAGTGGTTCTACTTTCACCAATAACTATGCAAGTTTTGGTGGTGGTGCTATCTCCAATATTGGTGTTATGAGTGTTAATGATTCTACTTTCATTAGCAACAGTGCAGGTAACATGGGTGGTGCTGTTATTTATAATCATGGTGTTAATTCGAAAATTAGTAGTTCTACTTTCATTAACAACACTGCAACTTCCAATGGTGGTGGTGTTATCTACAATCATGCTGATGGTGCTAATTTCAGTATTAGTGATTCTACTTTCATTAACAACACTGCAATTGGTGTTGGTGGTGTTATTTGCAATTCTGGTGGTGTTAATTTTAGTGTTAGTGGTTCTACTTTCATTAATAACACTGCTGGTGGTGGTGTTGGTAGTGGTGGTGCTATCTATAATAATGATAATGGTGTTAATTTTAGTGTTAGTGGTTCTACTTTCATTAATAGCTCTGGAACTACTGGTGGTGCTATCTACAGTTCTGGTGCTAATGGGAGTTTTAGTGGTTCTAGTTTCATTAATAATTCTGTAACTGGTAATGGTGGTGCTATTTTTAATAGTGGTGCTAATGGACGTGTTGATGATTCTAATTTCACTAACAACACTGCAAATAGTATTGGTGGTGGTGCTATCTACAATAATGTTAATGGTGTTAATTTAAGTGTTAGTGGTTCTATTTTTACTAATAACTCTGCAGCTGCAACTGCTGGTAGTGGTGGTGCTATATTCAATAATGCTAATAATTTAGGAGTTAATGGTTCTAATTTCATTAACAATACTGCTGGTAGTGTTGGTGGTGGTGCTATCGCCAATAATGGTAATAATTCAATTGTTAATTATAATCGTATATTTAATAATACTGATACCAATGGTTTTGATATGGTAAACACTGGAAATAATGTTAATGCGAACCTTAATTGGTGGGGAATTAACAATATAACTGATAAAATTATGGGTATTAATACCAGTAACCATTATATTTTGAATATTACTAACTCTAGTAGTTTGGATAATCTTAATATTGGTGACAAAGTTAATTTTTCTCTGTTAGTATTGAATACTACTTTGACTAATGATGGTGTTGGAAATTTGCCTGATTTTGTTATTAATGGTACTTTTGATGGTGTAGCTTATAATTCTAGTCGTGCTGATAATTTTACTTATATCTTCCCTATTTCATCTGGAGGAAATCAGACTGTACATGCTTCTTTAGACGATCAATATGTGAATAGAACTTTTACTGTAATTGCTGCAATAAAAAATTCTACGAATTCAACTATTGTTGTTAATCCTAATCCTGCTCAAATTGGCGAAAATATCACTGTTAGTGGTCAGTTAGCTAATTATACAGGTATTGGTTTTGTTAATGTTACTGTTGATGGTAAACTCTTTACTAATGTAACTGTTGATGTTTCTGGTTATTGGGAGTTAAATTATACTACTAATCGTACTGGTACTTTCGATATTGATGTTAGTTTTGCTGGTGATGGTAATTATGATGCTTTTAGTAATTCTACTACTTTCACAGTAAATAAGAATAGTACTAATTCAACTATCATTGTTAATCCTAATCCTGCTCAAATTGGTGAAAATATCACTGTCAGTGGTCAGTTAGCTAATTTTACAGGTATTGGGTTTGTTAATGTTACTGTTGATGGTAATCTCTTTACTAATGTAACTGTTGATGTTTCTGGTTATTGGGAGTTAAATTATACTACTAATCGTACTGGAATTTTCGATATTGATGTTAGTTTTGCTGGTGATAGTAATTACGATGCTTTTAGTAATTCTACTACTTTCACAGTAAATAAGAATAGTACTAATTCAACTATTGTTGTTAGTCCTAATCCTTCTCAAATTGGTGAGAATGTTACTGTTAGTGGTCAGTTAGCTAATTTTACAGGTATTGGGTTTGTTAATGTTACTGTTGATGGTAATCTCTTTACTGATGTAATTGTTGATGTTTATGGTTATTGGGAGTTAAATTATACTGCTAATCGTACTGGAACTGATTTAGAGATTGTTGTTAGTTTTGCTGGTGATAGTAATTACGATGCTTTTAGTAATTCTACTACTTTCACAGTAGCTAAGAATAGTACTAATTCTACTATTGTTGTTAGTCCTAATCCTGCTCAAATTGGTGAGAATGTTACTGTTAGTGGTCAGTTAGCTAATTTTACAGGTATTGGTTTTGTTAATGTTACTGTTGATGGTAATCTCTTTACTGATGTAATTGTTGATGTTTCTGGTTATTGGGAGTTAAATTACACTAGTAATCGTACTGGAACTGATTTAGAGATTGTTGTCAGCTTTGCTGGTAACGAAAATTACACAAGCTTTACTAATACTACTAGCTTTAATGTTACTAAATTAGCTGTTAATTCAACTATAAATATTCCAAAGGATGTTAAGGTTGGTAAAATCATAACAATTGATGGTGTGCTTGTTGATGAGAATGGTAATCCATTAGCTAATGCTCCAATTGCTGTTACTGTTGGTGGTAAGGTTTATTCTTTGATTACTGATTCTAATGGTCGATGGAGTCTTACTTATAAACCAACACACACAGGAAACGTTAATGTTGTAGTGGATTATACAGGAAACGATGAATACTTTAGCTATACCAATACTACAACTTTTAATGTTGTAAAAGGTCAAGTTATTGTTGATATTGATGTAGTTAAAAATTCTGATGGATCTGTTGATGTAATTGTCACAGTGTCTGATGAATACGGTGATCCAATACCAGACTACAAAGTTAATATTGGTTTGGATGGTAAAAACATTGGAAATATCGTTACTAATGTTCTTGGTATTGGAAGAATCCATATACCAACTAATAAACTTAGTGTCGGTCATCATGTGATTACAGCTACATCTGATAATGCAAACTACTATATTAATCCAGTTTCAGCTGAATTTGAAATACAAAACAACAAAAATGATACTAATAATACTAATAAAACAAGTGATAATCCAGTAGCTATAGCTACTATGAAAAATACAGGAATACCGATAATAGCTATCATATTAGTATTGATAAGTGTGTTTGGAATAAGTATTAGAAGAAAACAAAATTAAACATTTTTTAGGAGGACTTATTTATTTTCTCCTATATTTATTTATTTTTTTTTTTTTTATTCATATTTGTAATTTATTAACTAATTGAAGTTTTTTTCATTGTTTATCGATTAATTAAAGTTTTTTTTATTGTTCATCGATTAATTAAAGTTTTTTTTATTGCTTATCGATTAATTATAATATTATAATAATTATGAGAGTGTCTCATAATTACTTTTTCACTAAACAAATCTACAAGATTTGAATAAATTATTCAGATAAATTAAACAAAACAAAGAAAATCTCGGTGATTTTTACAAATTTGTTCATACAAAACTTAATTATGAGACACTCCATATTGTAATTATTTGAACTCAATATTCATAATGCTGTAATTAATATTGCTTAATTTAAATCGTCATCTTGGTGGCAGATTTCGTTATATTCACAATTAAGACATTTTTGTTTATTAATAATAATATCTGGAACTATTTCTTCATTTATAATATCCTTTATTTCATTAATAGTTTTAAACAGTCCTTTTCTTAAATTTGAATCCATGACAACCGGTCGTCTTTCTCCAATTTTTAAATAATCTATAAATCCTACAAATACTTCAGTATTAAATTCTTCTTCTATCAAAAGAGCACTAGCTACTAATTCAATGGAATCTCCATCCCAAACTCCTCTCATTGGAGGATTTGATGGCCTTATATTTATTGGGTAATATTTTCCATCTATTATCTCAATTTTATCGCAGCTTCCCATAATCTCTAATTGAGGGTCTCTCATTAAATAGCTATACATTGATGTTGGGAAAAATAGCTCGGCTATTTGAGTTCCATCCTTATCATTTGCTATCATAGCTTTTTGAGCTTTTAAAGCTAATATTTTCATGTTGAAGTAAATTTCATCTTGTATCTCATTTTTCAATTTTTCTACTTCATCTACAACTTCTATTTCATTTAACTTTTCTACTTCATCTACAACTTCTATTTCATTTAAATTTTCTACTTCATCTACAACTTCTATTTCACTTAACTTTTCTGTTTTATTTAATTCTATTACTTTTTCAAACTTTTTTTCATATTTAATATCATTATTTGAAATACTATTTGATTTTGAAATATTTTTTTCATAAATAAAATCGCTATTTTCTAAAACAGCTATTGAATTTTCTATATACTCTTCTATGTTCTTGTTTAAGTTCGCTTCTATTTCGGTCAATGTCATGTCCTTTCTTAGTCTTCTTAAGTTTCGCTGGGATAAATCTTGTAGGTCTATTCTCAATTCTTTCATTGTTTTATATAAAAGAATATCTTTTTTTATTTCATTATTTAAGCTATTTTCAAGATATAATTTTAGAGGGCAAAACATATAAGTTCTTATTGTTGCAATACTAATCATTTAAATTCCTCTTAGTGTTTTTAATATAAAGAAAATCACAGGTTTTCTAACTTGAAAAATCAATTTTTTCAAATAAAGAAAAATCTTCATTTTTAAAAAGAAAATCTTCATTTTTAATTTTAAAAATATAAATTTTTTTTATATTGTTTATTACTAATAGTTATTATTTTATTACTATTAAATAAATACTTAATGGTTTATTTTAAATAATTATTATTATTTTATATTAAAAGAACATATGAACATTAATTTTTCATTAAAGATAGAAATAATTATATTTTATTAAATTAATGATAAAATAAAACAAAATTAATGGATATTCAAAATTTTAATTTAATGAAAAACATATTCATTGAATGTAACTTTTCCTTTTAATTGCTAAATTGATGAAACTTAAAAATTTTTAACTGTCTTTTTTATAGTATTTGATTGTCATCCTAGATTTCATTATAATTAATTAGATTATTATCAGTTTTTAGATAATATAGAAATTTTAAACCATATTCTTAAATACTATTTTTCCAAAATATTATAATAATATTATAATAAGATTTAAAAATATTAAGGAATTTTTATTTGCAGTAATAAAATTAATAAACTTAATAGACTAATAAATTTAATAAAATTACTAGTAATTTTCACTATATTTAATATTCTAGTGAAGAAAAAAGAAGGAATTTTAACTGATTTATTTCAACAAGGTCTTTGCATTGATTTTATATTTTATAACTTACTAATATAATTCTATGTGATAGTTTATATTATTATATTCAATAAAATCTTATTTCAAATTCATCTGGGAATCTACTATGTTAATCACTCATAAACACTTATCAAAAAATTTTGAATATGATGGAAGTCAAATTGAAGCTTCATGGGCTTTTAAATCATTTAAAATAAAAGGATCAGCTATTATAACATGGATAGGATCTATGAATATTAAGCCTGATAATTTAAAAGACTTTGAGGATATTGGATTGGAAATAAAATCAGATAACATGGTCCATTTCATGCTAGAACATTTTGATGAGCAACCTGCTAATTTAAGAATAGGTTATCTTCGTCAAAGGTTGTTGGTAATGATTCTAAAGGAAGAATTAGCTAACAAAGGCATATTTTCTTCTAGAGAAGGGGACGACATTTATATAGATTCAAAGAAATTAACAGTTTCAATAGCTACTGTTTCATCTAGTTCTATGAAAATTCATTTAGGAATTAATATTACAAGTGATGGAACTCCAGATGATGTGGATACAATTGGTTTATTTGAATTAAATAACAAAATTGCTAATAGTAATAGTAAAGAATACTTTAATTATAGTAATTTGTTGATTTTTATCAATGATATCGTTAATAACTATATAAATGAATTAAATTCTATTGAATTAGATATAAGTAAAACTAATCTTTTATAGCTATTATTTCACAAACATAATTTTTTAATGAATCTAATTTTTAATAATTAAATAGCTAAAAATAACCTAATACTATAATTAGTAAAAATTTATTAAAAATTTATTAGTAAAAATTTATTAAAAATTTAAATATAATAATTAAAAATTTATTAAAAATTTAAATATAATAATTAAAAATTTATTAAAAATTTAATTTTCATGAAGATAACAAGTATAACAGTTTTAATAAATAGAACCACTAATTAATATAATGATTAAGGAGTAAAAACAATGAAAATAATGATTAATGGAATTAATGCTAATTTAAGGTTTTCATCTGCTCATATAATACCTGCTCATGATTCTTGTGGATTTATTCATGGACATTCATATTTTGTTGATGTAGAAATTGAGGGAAATCGTTCAGGGGACTATGATTTTGTGGTTGACTTTAAAGATGTTAAAAAATCGGTTAGAACTATTTGTAAACAATTAGATCATAGGGTTTTAATACCTATTAATAATAACAATATGAATTTTAAAGATCTAGGAGATAGTAATAACTTAAAAACACTTGATTTTGAAAATAGGAAGTATGTTGAGTTTAATATTGAAAATAAATATTATAAATTTCCCATGGAGGATTGTGTCTTACTTCCACTAAAACATAGTTCAGCTGAAGATTTATCTCAATATTTCGCATATAAAGTCTTTGAAGATCTAATTAAAAAAAGTTATGAGATAGATTCTGTTTCAGTATGTGTTAATGAAGGTATTGGTCAAGGAGCCTTTTTTAAAAAGACTAAGTAATGATTTTTATTAAATTATACTTAATTATTAATACCATAATCATTATTTAAAATGTAATTAATTATTATTTTCTTATTTAAATTATATCTGACTATTTAATATAGATATGGGGGATTTTTCATGAACGCACCAATTATTGAAATTTTTTCAAGTTTTCAGGGTGAAGGTATCTTAATAGGGAGAAGACAAATATTTATTAGGTTCGCTGGATGTAATTTAAGTTGTAAGTATTGTGACACTATAGAAAGCCAATCTGTGACTTCAGGAACTGAATTATCTGTTGAAGAAACTATAAAAAAAGTTAAAGCATTAGAAACTTCTGATTTACATTCTATCTCTTTCACTGGTGGTGAACCGCTATTGTATGTAGATTTTATAAATGAATTTATGGATAAAACTGACTATAACTTTTTACTAGAGACTAATGGAACTCTGCCTGATTTTTTATCAAAAATAAATCAAATCGACTATGTTTCTTTGGATATTAAACTGCCGGAGCATTTTGACAATGAAATGGAATATGAGATTTTTGAAGATGAGATAAAATCACTAAAATTATTAATAGAACATAATATAAACATATATTGTAAAGTAGTAGTGTTACCTTCAACTGAGTCAAAAACTATAAAAATGATACTTGAAAGATTAAAAGATGAAATTCCCAAAAACTCAAACATTCCAATTGTTATTCAACCATCAAGTCCAATAAATAAATGGAAAATCCATACAAAGAAACTATTCGAATTTTCTGAGATTATCGGTGATTATTTGGATGTATTAATGATTCCTCAAGTTCATAAAATTTTAGATATAGAATAATTGTAGAATAATATCTTAAATTTTAGGTATATGGTAATTATAGAATAATATCTTAAATTTTAGGTATATGGTAATTGTAGAATAATTATAGAATAATATCTTAAATTTTAGGTATATGGTAATTGTAGAATAATTATAGAATAATATCTTAAATTTTAGGTATATTGATAATTATAGAATAATATCTTAAATGATATTTATAATTAAAATAGTTTGTATTTAATGATTTAAAATTATAGTGTTAAGACAATTTAATTTTTTCTATAATTTTATTAATATAGATTTTATAGAGTAAGATTAAATAAAAGGTTTAAGATTGAATTAAGAAGATAAAATACTTTTTAATAATTTTGTTGAGAAATATAAATAAATTAATATTTAAATTGTCATGATAATAGGTCATAATAGATTATAAAAATATATTAATAAATAGCTATTACACAAGGTGTATAAATGAAAGATAAAAGTGCTATAAACTTAAGAAAATCTATGGGTCGTGGATCTGTAGAACATGAAACCAATGTTTTTGAACATGAGGGAGATATAATGACACTAGCTAAGAAAAAAGTGATATCTATCCCACCAAGTACTAGTATCATAGAAGCTGCTGAAACAATGGTTAAACATAAATTCAGGAGACTTCCTATCACTGATCCGGGGTCTGAAAAACTTTTAGGAATAGTAACAGCTATGGATATATTGAACTTCTTGGGTGGTGGAGACAAATTTAATATCATGGAAGAAAAATACCATGATAATTTTTTAGCAGCTATTAATGAACATGTAAAAGAGATAATGACTAGAGATATTAGATTCATGAGAAATAAAGACTCAATCAATGATTGCATCGAAGTAATGCTAGCTCATGATGTTGGAGCTCTTCCTGTTGTAAATGATAATAATAAAGTAGTGGGAATTGTAACTGAAAGAGATTTTGCATTAACTATGGCGGGTATTTTAACTGATGAGCTAGTTGAAGATTTCATGACTAAAAATGTTATTACAACCACTCCAGGAACACCTATTGAAAGTTCATCAAAAATAATGGTTAGAAATAAATTACGAAGAATTCCAATTTTGGGCAAAGAATTAGAATCAAGTAATCCTGAAGAAGAAAAACTAGTTGGAATTGTCACATCTAATGATGTTTTAAAATTTTTGGGGGATAGTGAATTATTTAGCAAAATGAGATCTGGTAGTGGTTTAGAAATCTTGAACACTAAATCCTCTGAAATAATGGAAAGGAATGTTTGTACTGTTGGACCATTAACACGAGTTGGGGACTTATGTGAATTATTAAATAAAAAAGATATTGGTGGAGTTCCAGTTATTAAAGATGGCAAATTATTGGGAATTATAACTGAAAGTGATGTTTTAAAAGCTATACATAAATAAAAAACTAATTTTGGTGGGGTAAATGCAAATAAAAAATTTGATGTCTGATACTTTAATAACCATAGACAAAGATCAAAATGTTTGTGATGGTTTAAGATTAATGGAAAAAAATAGAATATCACGACTTCCTGTTGTTAATACTAATGAGAACAATGAAAAAGAATTAGTAGGAATAATTGCCGAAAAGGACATAGCTACAAAATTAGGTTCATCTAAATATGGAAATTTGGCACCTTCTCATTTTCATATTTCTACAGTGATGGTAAAAGAAATTATCACTGCTGATGAGGCTATGGGTGTCCCTGAAGCTGCTAAATTGATGCTTGAAAAGAATATTGGTGCTTTACCAGTTGTTTCTAATGGAGAACTTATAGGGATTATCACAAAGTCTGATTTCATAGATATGTGCAAAGGCAAAGCTTATGAAAAAATACTCCTTGAAGAGATAATGAGTAGTGAATTGATATCTGTTTCAAGTGAGGATAGATTAATTCATGCAAGAAGAGTTATACTTGATTCAAATATTGGAAGGCTCCTGATTGATGAAAATAATGAGCTCGCTGGTATCTTAACATCTAAAGACATTGCTAGAGCATTAATTTCATTTAGAAAACATGTTCCAGATAATCATAAACAAGCACAGATAAAAAATATATTAGTTGAAGAAGTAATGTCTAGAAATGTTAAAACTCTATCTACTAACTCATCTGTTGCTGATGTTGCAAAGGCTATGTTAGGAACTGGGTATAATGGATATCCTGTAGTAACTGAAGATGATGAGGTTGTCGGGATTGTAACTCAGTCTGATTTGCTTGGTTTGATTGTAGAATTAGAGATGAATGATTAGCATTAATTATGAATGGTAATTATGTGGATTGAAAGTATATAATTAATTATAAAAATAACATAAATTAGCTATATAAATAAATATATTAAATTAGTTATAGTTGTAACTGATAATTAGTTCTATTTTTCAATTTTTATTTTTATCATTTTATTTAGTCTAAATATCTAATCTAATTATTTAGTCTAGTTATTTAGTTTAACTATTTAACTAGTTATTTAGTCTCATTAGCTACTTTAAATATCTAATCTAATTATTTAATGAATAAATATTAAAGGAGGTTTTCTATAAACTCTAAAATCGCATTTTTAGGTCCAAATGGTACATTTACTCATGAAGCAGCATCTATCTTAGATGGAGAATTATTATCAGTTTGCTCTATTCCTTCAGTAATAAATTCTGTTGAAAAGGGCATATGTTCTAAGGGTATAGTTCCTATTGAAAATTCTATTGAAGGTCCAGTTGGATTAACATTAGATTTATTAGTGCATACTGACCTTAAAATAGAAGAAGAAATAGTACTTACAGTTAATCATAATCTTTTATCTACTGAAGATAGTGATATTGATGATATCACTGATGTCTATTCTCATTCACAGGCTTTAGCTCAATGTCAAAATTATTTAGAAAAACATAACATGAAAACTCATTTTACTCTAAGCACAGCAGCAGCAGCAAAATCTATCAATTCAAATAATTCTTATGCAGCTATTGGAACACTAAAAGCTGCAGAAATTTATGGTTTAAAAGTTATAGATAGAAATATTCAGGATATATCTAATAATAAAACAAGATTCATAGTTCTTTCTAAATATGAACATCCTTTAACAGGGCATGACAAAACATCTATTATATTTTCTTTACTTGATGATAATCCTGGAGGATTGTATGATATTTTAGGTGTTTTTGCATACAATAATGTTAATCTATCAAAAATAGAGTCTAGGCCATCTAAAGAAGGTTTAGGTAAGTATATATTCTTTGTTGATTTTGAAGGTCATAAGGATAATGAAATAATTAAGAATATTTTAAATATTATCAAAACCAAAACATCATTTATAAAAATATTAGGTTCATATCCATTTGTAGATATTTCTTGATATTGAATAATTTCATAAAGTACTTGATATTGAATAATTTTCATAAAGATTGAATAATTTCATATAGTACTTGATATTGAATAATTTTCATATAGTACTTGATATTGAATAATTTCATATAGTACTTGATATTGAATAATTTCATATAGTACTTGATATTGAATAATTTTCATAAAGAGAATTTTATAAAGTTATTATAGGGTTGATAATCAATCAATCTTTTATAAGAAAATTTTTATAAATAGCTAATATATGGTTTAATCAAATAATTTGCTAATAAATAGGAGACAGATAATATTAGTCAAGATAAACAAAAGCTTTTGAGAATAATGCAGGAGCTTGAAAATGACTACAATGCAGGAAATATTTCTGAAGAAAAATATAATTATTTATCTAAGGAATATACTGATAGATTAGCTAATATCAATGCTGCTAGTAGAGTTAGAAATATGCAAGGTCGTAGGGATACAGAAAGCTCACAGATTAGATCTTCTAAAAGAAGTATGGCTGAAGCAAGTAGACAAGATGATAGGAATCTTGTAGATAAATATGTAGTAAAGTCATCAAAAGATAAAAAACAGACTACTAAATCCTCAAATAAAGGAAAATATGCTATAATAGCCGTTATTTTCTTGATTATTGCATTTGTAGCAGGCATAAGCTTTGGATTGTTCAATGACTTCCAACCATCATCTCCAACTAATGCAGCAGTCACAATCGATGATACTGCTTTTCCAGAAGTAATTTCAAATGTTACAAATAATGATACCACCACAAATGTTGTTGATAACAGTACAACTATTACTGAGCCTACACCAAATGTAGAGCCTACACCAACCAATAATACGGGCCAGGATACTCCTAGCCCAGATGAAAATGAACCAGAAACTTCTGGAAATGGTTCTATCTGATTACAGGAGGATATAATGAAGAAATATATATTAGGAATAATAGTGATAATTGCGGTTATTTTTGTATCAGGATGTATTTCTAATTCTGATGATGTAAATAATCCTCAGACATTATCTAAAAATGGAATAATTATTAAGTATCCTGGATCATGGGTAGTTGCAAATTCTCAATCTAATGATTCAATAGCTTCTGTAGCAGATCCTAGTTCTACTAATGGAAGTTCTGATTTAGCTCAAATTAATGTAAATATTGAAAGAAGAGAAATAACTTCATCCTTAGATTCGTTTCACAATCAAACATATACTCAATTATTCTCTAATTCTGATTATCAATTAATAGCCCAAGGAAATCTAACTGTTGGAGATTCTAATGCTTTAGAGACTATTTACACTGTAAATAAGAATGGTACTATATCACAACATAGGGCTGTTTGGATACAAAAAGATAATTCTGTATATGTTATTTTATTCACAGCTCCTCAATCTAAATTTGAATCTCAAAACAAAAACTTTGAATTCATTCTGGGTAGCTTTAAGATAACATAATTCAATATTTTTGTCTTTAAAAATTGGAATAATAATGTAAGAATAAAGTAAGAATAAAGTAAGAATATAGTAATAATATAGTAATAATATGGTTATTATAATGTTATAATTTATTTATAATCTTATAATTCTTTTTAATAGTATTAGAGTAAAAATGTTTTCTATAGGATATGATATAACTTTTATAATTTACCAATCAAATAATGGTTCTTTATAATTTTTACAATTTTTTTTATTTAATTTTTAATATTCACATTTTTTTTAAGTTTTGTGTGGGGTTTAATATGGATATTATATTATGTGTAACAGGAAGTATTGCAGCTACTGAATCAATCAAATTAGCTAGAGAATTTAGAAGAGAGGGTTTTAATGTTAAATGTTTCATTAGTGAAGATGGATGTAAAATAATCCATCCAAATTCAATGGAATTTGCAACAGGTCAAAAGGTTGTTCAAGAGCTTACAGGTGAAATTGAACATGTTAAATATGCAAATTCTGATTTAATTCTAGTTGCCCCAGCAACAGCTAATATTATTAGTAAATTTTCTTATAAAATAGCTGATAATCCAATCAACTCTCTTTTAATTACTGCTGACGGGCATGACACTCCAATATTATTTGTACCCTCTATGCATGACTCTATGTATAATTCTATCAATGAAAATATTGAAAAGCTTAAATCAGAAGGATTTAATTTTGTTGAACCTCGCATGGAAGAAGGTAAAGCTAAATTTCCGAGTAATGATGATATATTATTGGAAGCCAAAAGAGCTATCACACTCAACATGCTTAAAAAAAATGAAAACTTGAAAATAAATAATTTAGCCGGTAAAAAAATTTTAATAACCTTAGGCGGGACTTATGAAGCTATTGATCCCGTTAGAGGAATATCTAATAAATCTTCTGGAAAAATGGGTTTAGAATTAGCTAAAGAAGCTTATATCCAAGGAATGGAAGTAAAACTTATTGTTGGAAAAGTTGATGTGGAAATACCTAAGTCTTTTGATAGCATTTTTGTGGAATCCAGTGATGTGATGAATCAAAAAACAAAAGAATTAATTTCTGATTATGATATTTTCATAGCAACTGCAGCTGTTTCTGATTTTGCCCCAATTGATAAAGTAGAATCTAAACTTTCTTCTTCTTTAAATCTGTCTTTAGAATTTAAGCCAACTGAGAAAATAATTAAACAAATAAAGGAAATTAATCCAGATATATTTTTGGTAGGATTTAAAGCAGAATATAATATCGCGGATGATAAAATGATAAAATTGGCCGAAAAACAAATTAAAGAAGCAGGTACAGATTTAGTTGTAGCAAATGATGTGAATATCAAAGAATGTGGATTTGGATCTGATAATAATCAAGTTATATTAGTTGATAATGATAATGTTAATAAGATAGATATTTGTTCTAAAAAAGAAATTTCTAAAATAGTTCTTGATAAAATAAACACTAGATTATAATTAGTAATTATCTTACTTATATTCATTAATCTAGTTCTTATTTTTAAACTAAAAAAAGAGTATTATGATTAAAAAAAGTATTACTTTTCACCGATTTTTTAAAATAATAAATTTTTAATGATTTAACATGAATATATCGATATCTTAGATATATTTTTAGAATTTTATTATAAAAATTGAACAAAAAAAGTTATTTTCAAAGAATAAGTTCAATCCTCTAGACTTTTACCAATGTGGAGTGTATATGAGTGTGAAATTGTCCAGAGGATATAATTAGAACTATTTCTTATATTGCATTAGCAAATGTATATATGGTTTTCATAGTATAAAAACTTTTCTTTAGTAATACTTTTCAACATTTTTACCTTGATCACTGTTTTGTTCTTATGAACTTGAATAACTTAATAACTATTAATTTTGTCTAAAAAATTTAATATAGATTTTATTATTTATGGTTTAATCATTATAATTTGTAAGATATTCACATTCAATAATAATCTTAAAATTAAATCTTAGAAATAATAATTATATGCTTCTTGCATTCTTTTAGGAATTCATATCAAATTTTTAATCTAATCTTTTAATAGAAAAGTTTTTTTATTAACTTTTAATAATACTTTTAAAAAATAAGATCAATTAAATTTTAATAGACATATATTTTAATGAAATTAATTGATTTCACATTAGTTAATTTAATTTTTAAAAAGAAATTATGACTTGTTAAAATAGATAAATTTTAAAAATTAGCACTAATGGATATTATTGATAATAATTCGAGTGTAAGAGCTATTAAAAGCTCTTTTCAACTAAAAAACAGATATGATCTTTTTCATATGGTTCAAGTTTGACTTTTTCAATTATTTTAAAACCATTAGCTATTAATTTCTTTTCTTCTTGTTTGAATATTTTTTGAGGTTTGCCTCTAACATCAATACTTCTAGATTTAATCATTAGAATCCCTAAACCATCTTCTTTTAAAAATAAGTTGATGTTATCCATAAATAGCTCTGTTTGATTAGGTTGAGCCACATCGCAGTATAGTAAATCTACTTTTTCAAGTAAATTAATATATTTCTTTGGTTTAGTAGCATCTCCTAATATAGGGGCAATATTTGGCCTATTCTCACTCAACCTAACCAATTTTCGCATGGTTACAGTGGAAAACTCAATAGCATAAATTAATCCTTCTCTAGACAAATCTGAAATATGTGAAACAGTGGTTCCAGTGGATGCTCCAAGATAAAGAATTTTTGAATTTTCACCTATTGTTAATTTTTTAAGCCCATTTAAATAAGCAGCAGCTAATTTCGACCTTCGAGGATTCCAATTTCTGTATTCTATTCCCTCACTCTCTACTTCATTATTACTAGTAGTTTTTTCACTAAATAACTGCTCTCCATAGACTTTTTTCCCTGGTCTGATGTTTCTAGTAGCTATTTTGTCTTCTTTCAGATAAATATTCATAATAATCAGTGTTTTTATCATTGAATGGAAATATTTTTAGTATCAAATATATTCTTTTTCTTTCATTTATCTTATTTTATCTTAGTTCCTTTTATTTATTTTATTATTTTATTTCCTCTTGTTTATTTTATTATCTTATTTTATTCTATTTATTTTATTATTTTATTTCCTCTTGTTTATTTTATTATTTTATTTTATTCTATTTATTTTATTATTTTATTTCCTCTTGTTTATTTTATTTCCTTTTATTTCCCTTTTTCCTTTTTTTAGCCTTTTTATGCTTTTTTTCATACTTCTTTGATTTGTTAGAATAACCTGTTTCTTGATTTCTTTCTTCTTCTCTTCTTTTTCTTGTTTTTTTGGGAAAAGGATTGTCTTTTTTTATTTTTTCTACTTTTTCCAAAAAGGACTCTTCTATTATAGGATCAAATTTGCCTGAAAAGACATCTTTTCTAACTGACAATGATATCTTCAAAGCTAAAGTTCTTGCAATTTTTCCTCTAATCCACCATGGTGATGTTCTAACTTCAGGATGTTGAAAAATAAGTCCATGTTTTGGGGGGCGTTTTCCAGTTTTTAAATGTCTAAATAAAGCCTTTTCAGCACCCATTATTTGGATAGTTCCAGAGGGATAAGTAGCTATTCTTTTTAATCCTCCTCCATGAGCAATCAATTTGGCTCCAAGTGATGAACCAACTAAATTCCTTAAATTTGGAGCAAGTTTTTTCATTTTTGTATCAATATACTCTTCGATTTTTTTCCTAGATTTCTGAAGAGATTGAATAGATTTAGCAAAATCATTTATAATTGATATATCTTCATCTTCAATATCAGCACCATTAGTTCCATTATCAAAATCAATCTTTAATGATTCAGGAGGATTTTTCATCACGTCTTCCCGATTTTCGTTTTCAGCTATTAGTTTTATATAATTTTCATTATTTTGAATAATATCTATTTCAGGGAAATAGATATTATTCCATTCTCTGATTCTTTCAACTAGTTTACTAATTGATTCATCAATTTCATCTATCGAAGCAATAGACTGTATAATTAGTTTATCTTCTTCTTCTGAAGACTCTTTCATCTCTAAAATAGCTATTTTTTCATATATTGATGTAAACTTGTCATTAAATTCTTCAGGAGAAGAAAATCCTAAATCAATCATTTTTTCTTTAAAATTTGATCTAAGATGTTCTCCTCCTTTATTGGGAACTTCCACTTCTATTTTCTGCCCAATTTCAGTAATTTCATTTTTTTCATCTGTAAAAAGAGATGTATAGCTTGAAAGTCTATTATTAGATTCAATGACAATTTTATCATAATCATCTGTGATGTTTTTTATCAATTCTATCTCTTCTGGAAGAATCTCATTGTTTCTTATTTTGACCATTTTTGAGGGAATATCTGTTTCATTAAAAAGTTTATAATCCACAATAGCTAATTTTTCATTAAAAGCTATAAATCCTACAATACAATTTACAATATAAGCTTCCATACCATTAACTTTATTTTACATAAATATAAATTTTGTTTTTTCACATTTTTTTATTGAGTGTTTTGAAAATGGATAATGTTCTTTTATTGAGTGTTTTGAAAATGGATAATGTTGTTTTTATTGTATGTTTTGAAAATGGATAATGTTGTTTTTATTGTATGTTTTGAAAATGGATAATGTTGTTTTGTTGTATGTTTTGAAAATGGATAATGTTGTTTTTTTTGTATGTTTTGAAAATGGATAATGTTGTTTTTTTGTATGTTTTGAAAATGGATAATGAATTTGAAAATAGTTCTTAACTAAGAATATAAAAAATGAATTGTTTATAATGTAGACATAATAATAATTTCCACAATAAATCCAATACAAAAAAGAAAAAAAGTTTATTTTGCCATGATTAAATATAAATCATGGTGTTTATAAATATGTCATCTGATATTTTTTCTATTTGGTTGAAAGTAATTATTTGCGGGTCATAGTAAAGTACGCCTTGTCTTTCTTTTACATCAATTCCCTTTATATAACCGTTTTGTTCATCAATATCAATATTTCCTACTTTACCAACGAAATTACCTTCTTCATCGATAACATTTTTACCAATTATTTTGTTTACTTTCATTAATTTCACCTCCATTCTTAATTTAAATTCATAAAATTCACTTTAGGTTTATTTTATAAATTTAATAAATATCAATGATACTGAATATCGTCATATCATCTGATATTTCATTTACTTGATCAAAACTGATTGTTTTTTTATTAGAAAATAATCCTTGATCTAATATTATATTAACCTTCTCAATAGAACCGTTATTTTTATCAATGGACATATCTTCAACAGTACCTATATAATTATCTTCTTCATCAATAACATTCATTCCTATTATATCATTAGCTTTCATTTAATACACCTCCAAGATATGAAATCAAAGGTTTTTTTGATCACTATAATGAGATTCTAATATTCAACCATATACTATTATTTAGCTCAAGATTATATAGTATTAGAACTAAGTACCTAATTTAATCATTTTTAGTAGTTCTATGTATTTTAATTAGTTTTTGCAATTATTCGCCCATTTTTAGCTTTTTGTGATTATTATTATATTTACCATGATACATTTATATTATAGTCCCTAATACAATCTAATTTTCGTGTTTAATAACATTATAATTATTTTTGTTTATTCTAAATCGAGTATGGCATTTAATAATACTGCATATGATATGTCTTCTATTTGATCAAATTCAATGACTCCTCTTTCATCAGAAAAAATTTTTTGATTTAAATTTAAATCAACTTCTTTAATGGAACCGCTATTTTCATCAATATCAACATCATTCACGGTACCTACACTTTCACCATTTTTATCTACAACAACCATACCGATTAAATCAGTCACTTTCATTTTAATCACTTTGTTTTAAATTTTTAGATTCATGAAATTGAAATTTTTAATTTAAAGATTTTCGCGAAATATTTGTTGAAACGTAACTATTACATTACTATTTTCAGATATATAAATTTTCTCCAAGGCTGATGACTTTTCCAGTTTTAAGGCTAAATTTCATAAATGCTATTTAATTTTTTAATAATGTATTTAGAAGTTTTATTGATTGCTTAATCTTTAAAATGAAATTCTATGATGACTTAATTATTCCGTATTCAATAAACAGAAAATAAAATAAAAAGAACAATTAATTTTGTTGATAATTCAATCATTCTCCATAGAATTCTTTAATAGTATGTTGTTTGATATTATGTTTACTTGATCAAAATCGACTGCATCTTTTCCATGATGAAGTTTGGATGTATGAGGATTTATACCAAAACTATTAATAGACCCATCATCTTCGTCTATATCGATACTTTGAACTTTACCTACAGATTTTCCATCTTTATCAACGATTTCCATATCAAATAGCTTATTAATATCCATTTAATTCACCTCCTTTTCATTAAAATTGTTTAATTAAATCTATTAATTGAATTAGGGTTCTCCACAATTATCATTACATAAAATATTATCCAATAAAATTTTATCTGATATTTGATTTATCTGATTGAAAGTAATCAATTTTTCATTATGAGAAAGTATTCCTTTTCTTTTTCCCACATCAATCCCTTTAATTGAGCCAGTATTCTCATTAATATCAATATTACTTACATTACCCACAGTATTACCAGCTTCATCTATAATATCCATACCAATTAAATCCTTCAATTTCATTTTACTTACCCCCTAATTTAGAAGTTATGAATTAAAAATTTCAATTTAATCATATTTTTTTTGTAAAAAATTTTATTGAAATGTAACCATTACATTACTATTTTAAACTATATAAATTTTCTCCAAACTTGAAAACTATTATTTAAACCTTAAAAAAGGTAAATCATAAAAATAAACAATAAATTAGTCTGTTATTAGTAATGGAGTTTTAGATTCAACATATTCATATTAATAAATGGTATCATCCTTTTGAATAAATAAATTTATTAGATAACAATAACAATCTAGTATTAATAATAATTCTTATTAGAGTATATTTAACGAATAATAATGCAACACAATAACAAAATACTAGTATTTAAAAATATATACATAAAAAGAAGGCAAGGAAAAAAGTATTCTACACCAATATGTAAAAATTACACCAACCCAAAAAATACTCACCATTATTTAACTACAGAATAATAAGCCACTACTCCACAAAACATCAACACAGAATAGCTCAAAAAAATAGACAAAAAACAAATAAAAAAAAAGATAATGAGCTGTCAAGAATTGGGGGTTTGATGAGCAAAAATCAGAGATAATTATTTCTCAGCCAATACAATAAATTTTAAAATAATAAATAAATTCTATAATTATTTTTAATATTATTTTTAATTAAAAATACCATTATTAAAAATTCTTAATCTTAAGTAAATATTTAACCTATCTTTTACAAATAATATAATTAGATGAATAAAAATGTTAAAAAATAAAGAAAATATACAAACAATATATGCCGAAACGGTTGAAACATTGGATAAAATACAAAAAAATTACTCAACTAATTCTAATAAGGATGAAATTTATGAATTTATAAATAAAATTGAAAAAAACAAGCAATATTTAGGATTAGAAGAATTAAATTTGTATATAATGTTAGAAGCGCCAATACTAAAAAATAAACCCAAAGAAATAATAAAAGACAATGTTAAAATTATAAAAAACAGTATAAACACTAATTTAAACTTAGTAAACATGTATAATGAAAATTTAACATCAACATTACCATCACATTTAATAAAATTATATGAACTTCTTGAAGAAGATCCAAAATTTATAAAATAAACATGAAATCATTCAATCTTTTTAGTGGAGAATTGGATATTCATCTTTAATATCAATCTTTTTTTACCTATAGTTTCATCAGTTGGAGAGTAATCTCTTCATAATCTTTAATTACTATTTCTTTTAATTCAATCCTCCTCTTTCTTTTCTATCTATAATCATATATTATTATTATCCGATTTTTGTTTTCTCATGCATGCAAATTTTTACATATATCATTTGTTTTAGCCACATAACTGTGTTTATGGGCATTTTTCATCAACCAGTAAAATAAGTGATATTCGATTTTTTAACATTCTTATGAATCATGTATAGATTATGTTTATCATAATATCTAAATTTTTTGATGAAAAATAAGAAACGAAAATTGAAAATACGAAATTTTATAATAAAACAATGAAAACTAAAAATAATTAGAAGTTAATGATAAATAAAAATGAAATCTAGCTATTTTTACGATAATATAATCTATTTCTACAACATTAAACTAAATTTTATTCATATTAGCTATTTTATTCTTTAAATAAAAGAATGGATAGAAAATCCGATGAGGGATTAAATAACTTGTTTTTGTGAAAAATATGATTTTTCGTGTTTAATTTTTGTGTGGATGGTTTTAAGTTCTTTATATGTTTAGGGGGGGGGGGGGTAGTCTATGGAATTAGTTCTGGGTTGTGGTTTCTTCTTGTTTTGGCATTGGAGTGTGTAGAAGTGATATCTTTATATATGGGTAATTACTATAAGTATGTTTGTCCAGTAATTAAAAGTTAATAGTTTAATAGGATACTAACTGTTCTTCCAATAACTAACAAATTTTTTCCATTTATTATTGATAAGATATTAGTTAGTAAGTGATGATTGTTAAACGTTTTTTAGTTTTTTAACTAATGGCTGGCGTTATATTGAATATTAGATATTTAAGTAAAAACACGGTTCGTATATATTAATTAAAAAAATATTGAGGTGAATTTATACTATGTATAAAAATGAATTTAAGAAATTGTCGATTTTTTTGATAATTTTTGCAATAATAGCTATTGGGGCTTTTTCTTTAATCGGCACAACAAACGCAGTAGATGTTACTATTGATAACACTACTACTATACAAGCTGCATCAATCGGCAACACTAGCTTTACAAATGGAAGTACGCTGTACTTAAGTGATGGTGTATATTCAGGAACAGGTAATAATAATCTCACAGTCAGCAAAAATATGACAATAGCTGCCGTGAACAAAGGTGGAGCAATAATCGACATGGAAAACAGTGGACGAGCATTCACAATAAATGCAGGAATAAACCTAACACTGATAAACATAACCTTCATCAACGGAAACACCACATCTAACGGTGGGGTAATCACATCAACTCAAGCTAACATCACATTAACCATAACCGACTGCACATTCGAAAACAACACAGGAAATGGTGGTGGAGTTGTTGCTATAACTGGAGTTGGTTCCAATAATACTATCAAAAATTCAATATTCAAAAACAACACAGCAGTAACTAGTGGTGCTATATATATAAATGGAGTTGGTAGTGTTAATTTGGTTGATAATTGTACTTTTGAAAACAACAAAGCAACTAATGATCATGGTGCTTTACGTATGACTGGAGAGGGTTCTAATAATACTATCAAAAATTCAATATTCAAAAACAACACAGCAACAAGTACGGATATTGGTGCTTTAGATTTTTCTGGAATTAATAGTACTAATTTGGTTGATAATTGTACTTTTGAAAACAACAAAGCACATGTTAATCAGGGTGCTATATATATGGGTGGAACTGGTTCTAATAATACTTTAAAAAATTCAGTATTCAAAAACAATACTGCAGGTACTAATTATGGTGCAACAAATATAGGTGGAGATAATAGTACTAATTTGGTTGATAATTGTACTTTTGAAAACAATGCTGCAGGTAATAATTATGGTGCTTTACGTATGACTGGAGTTGGTAGTGTTAATTTGGTTGATAATTGTACTTTTGAAAATAACAATGCAGGTACTAATTATGGTGCTTTAAGTATTAGTGGTATTGATAGTAATAATACTGTTAAGAATTCTGTGTTTGAGAATAATACTGCGTCTGATAATTATGGTGCTATTTATATTGTTGGTGATGGTAGTAATTCTATTTTGGATAATGTTAATGTAGTTAATAATTCTGCTGGTATTAATGGTGGTGGAATAGGGTTCAGTGGTGATAATAATGTTCTCACTATTAAGGATAGTATTATAAGTGATAATAGTGCTGTTAAAGAAGGTGGAGCATTATTTGCTAGTGGTGAAAATCAGACTATTAATATTGAAGGTAGTGCTTTGGTGAATAATGGTGCTAAGATTGGTGGAGCATTAGATATTAATGGTGAAGATAGTGAAGTTAATATAGATAATTCATTGTTTGAAAATAACTCTGCTACTTCTAGTGGTGGAGCAATAGATATCAATGGAGAATCTCATGAGACTAATATTAACGATTCTACATTCAATAATAACTCTGCTAAAAATGGTGGAGCAATCAACAGCAACGGTGCAAATAATATTATAATAGCTAATAATACTGGTTTCAACAATAACAATGCCTCAAGTAAAGGTGGAGTAATCAACAGTAATGGTGATAGTAATGTTATTGTTTTGGATAATTCAACAGCAACTAACAACTCTGCACGAGAAGGTGGAGCAATCAGTAGTACTGGTGATGAAAACGAAATAGCAATAGGTAACAGTGAATTATCAGGCAATAATGACGGAATATTAAAAAGTGAAGGTGATGGTAACAAAGTCACAGTCGATAACTCTACTATGACTAACAATACAGCAAAAGACGGACTAATCACCAACAATGGAGACAACAACAATGTAACTATCGACAATACTAACTCAACTAATAATACTGGTGATATCGTATCCAATACTGGTGATAATAACACTGAATCAGAGAATAACAGTACTATAATCGTTGATGTAACTTATGAAACTAACACTGATTTAGCTGTTGTTTCAGGTAATGGACAAATCACAATAATAGCAATACTAACAAATAAACATACTGGAGAAAAATTAGCAGGTGAAAAGGTTTATTTCTATGTTAATGGTAAGCAAATAGGTTCAGCAAACACCAATAAATACGGCGAAGCAAGATTCATTTACAACGTACCAAAAACAGCTAACTACACTATCTATGCAAAATCCCAACAAACAACAATAACCAATTCAACTGGAAACTACACATTCAAAGAATCAACAAGTATAACACAATCTTTAAATGTCAACAAACCACTAACACCAGCAAAAATAAAAGTTTACAGTAAAAAAACTACTTCAAAAAAGACTAAAAAATACAAAATCTACTACATAACATACTCAATCAAAAACTACGGAGAAAAAACAGGCTCAAAGACATTCACAAAATCACTCAAAAACATACTCAAAAAACACAAACTCTACAAAATACAAACAACAAAAAACACCAAATACAACTACAACAAAGCATCCAAAATACTAAAAACAATAGTCAAAAACCTAGCACACAACAAAATAGCTAAACTCAAAATAACAGTATACAGAAAAGCTTAACAAAGATAAATTGTTTTTGCATTATATTTTTTTGGAAAGAAGTTAATTAATATAATATTCTTTCCAAACATTCTTTTTTTTCTTTATTTCATAATTTAATTAATATTTATTCATATTTTTTCTGATTAAAACATTAATAAATTTTATTATACAAGAACTAACCCAAATGCACTGATTATATAAAAATTTATAATATTATATAAGAATGATTTTTATTAGAATTTTGAAAGTGCTAAAAAAATCAGGTGGTTTTGAAACAAAAAAATATGGTTTGTGAAAAAACAAGAATACCAATTATAGCTACGATATTAATTACTGATAAATATATTTCGTGTGTTGTTGCTATTAAATTGATTTCGTTTTGAACAACAAATCAGTAGGAATTAAAAAAAGTTTGACCAATTTATCATTATGTAAAACCACTAAAACACCACAAAAAAATTCAATTAATTCATATAACTAATATATAAGAATTTATATACAAAACTAATGATTTTAACAAAGAAAAATACAAAAAATCAGAAATAATTATTTCCCAGCCAATGCATAATTAAAAAATTTAGAATATTTTTAACATAAACATTTTTTAACTTGAATTAATAATATATTTATCATCATAATCATATTAAGTTTCAAGAGAAAATAAATATTTTTATTATTTCCTTGGTAATATATTATAATAATTATTGAATTAAATCATAAGTTTTGTAATAATTATAGTAATCATAACTTATAAGATAATCTAATGAGTATAAAAATAATCTAATTATTGGAGTTAATATGCTTAAAACGCGAATTTCAGGTATTGAATTTGAAAATCCTCTCATATTAGCAGCAGGAATCATGGGAAGTACAGCCGCCTCTATGAATTGGATTTTAGATTCAGGAGCTAGTGGAGTAGTCACAAAATCATTTTCAAAAGAACCTAACAAAGGATATAAAAATCCTACGACTGTTGAAGTTGAAGGAGGAATTATCAATGCTATTGGTCTTTCAAATCCTGGTGTTTCTAATTTTAAAAATGAGTTAAAACTCATAAAAAGAAATAGAAAAGGAACTACTCAAGAAAATGGTGATAAAGGTATCGATAGTAAAATAGCTATTGGTAAAGAAATTAGTGATAAAATAGCTATTGCTTCTGTTTATGGTTCAACTCCAGAAGAATTTGCAGATGTTGTATTGGAAGTCCATGATTTAGTTGATATGATAGAATTAAATATTTCTTGTCCTCATGCTATGGGAGGATGTGGAGCAGCTATTGGTCAAGACCCAAATTTAACTTATGAAGTTGTAAAAGCAGCTAAAAAATTAAGCCATGTTCCTATAATAGCTAAATTAACTCCAAATGTAACAGATATTGTTGAAATAGCTAATTCTGCAAAGAATGCAGGTGCTGATGCACTCACATTGATTAATTCATTAGGCCCTGGAATGAAAATAGAGATTAATACAGGAATTCCAATCCTTTCTAACAAATTTGGTGGAATGTCTGGTCCAGCTATTAAGCCAATAGCAGTAAAATGTGTTTTTGATGTTTATGAATCATGTGACATCCCTATAATTGGGGTGGGAGGAATAAGAGATTATAAAGATGTTGTAGAATTTTTATATGCAGGCTCAAGTGCTGTAGAGATTGGAACTTCGATCATGTATGAAGGTCCAAAAATATTTTCAAACATAAATAATGAATTAAAGAATTTTATGGTTGAGAATAACTTCAATTCCATTGATGAGATAATTGGATTTGCTCATAAAGATTAAATCCATTGATCAAAAGAGTTGGATTTCAAGGATATTAATAATTTAAAATTGTTAGAAATTATTAGAAACACTTTAAATTGTTAGAAATTATTAGAAATTATTAGGAATAGTTTAAAATTATTAGAAATATTTTAAATTATTAGAAATATTTTAAGTTATTAGAAATTGTTAGAAACTATTTTTGAATAAATAGTGATTACTTGGCATTTTAAGAAGTTGGTCAAATGAATAAAATAATTAATGATTATAGAATTTTAGAAATTAAAGAAATAATTTCTGAAACTGATACAATTAAAACATTTATTTTTGATTGGGAGATGGAGGGCAATAGAATTCCAAAACCTGGTCAATTTGTAATGGTCTGGAGTTTTTTGAGAAAAAAAGACGAAAAACCAATGTCGATCTCTAAAATAGATGAGAATAATAATCAAATAGCTATCACACTAAAAAATGTGGGAGAATTTACAAATGATTTGCATAATCTTACTGTGGGGGATAAGCTAGGTATTAGGGGACCTTATGGCAATGGATTTGAAATGGAAGGAGATAATATCTTAGCTATTGGTGGAGGAGTAGGTATGGCCCCAATATCTTGTTTTGTAGACCAAGCAACTGATAATGGAAGTAATGTTGATATTGTTTCAGCTTCTGTAACTAAAAATGAGCTATTATTTTTAGATAGGATGAAAAATTCAGGTGCAAATATTTTCACATGTACCGATGATGGAACCTGTGGATTTGAAGGTTTTGCTACTCATCGAACTATTGATTTACTTGAAAGTAGGTCCTATGATATGGCAGTTGTTTGTGGTCCTGAAATAATGATGAAAGAAATTTTTAATATACTCGAAGCTAAGCAGATACCTGCACAATATTCCATGGAGAGGTATATGAAATGTGCCATGGGAGTATGTGGACAGTGTTGTGTAGATAATACTGGTTGGAGAATCTGTGTAGAAGGGCCAATTTTCTCAACAGAAGATTTAAAAAAGATAACTGAATTTGGAAAGTATCATAGAGATGCTTCTGGAATTAAAGAAACATTTTGATTATTTTAATTAATTATTTAATAAGAAAAATTTATTTTGGAACTATTAATTTGTATTGTTTATAGAATTTAATATATTTATCATTATTATTAATAATAAGATACTGTCATGATTTTAATAAAAATTATTTTAACCATTGATTACTAATAATTATTATTAAAGCTATTAATAAAAATTATTTTAACCATTGATTACCAACAATTATTATTAAAGCTATTAATAAAAATAATAAATCTATTAATAACTGTTCAATTATAAAATTTATCAATGATTCTAAACAAATCTTCTTATTAATAATTAATAATAAAAAAATTTATTTTTTAATAAAATTAATTTATATAAAAGAATAGTAACTCATTTGCTCAAATAATATTCTATTTTATTCATAACAGGTACTAAAATGAAAAACACTATTAAAGAATCTCTTGGATCATCCTTATTCATAATTGCAGTTCTATTGGCCATTTCTTTAATTACATTGATGCCGATTTTAAATGTATTACTACTAGGGGCAATTATTGCTTATGGAATTAGACCACTATCTAGAAAATTACAAAAAAAGCTTAAATTTTCATCAGTTTCCATTATACTTTCAATAATATTGGTTGTTATCCCATTAATACTTGTATTGGCTTATACAATCTCAGTTATTATGGATTTATCTTCTTTTATATCTAGCAATGACTTATTTAATTCTATAAGTTTGACTCAAAATATAGACTCAATCAACACATATCTCCCAACTGAAATGAAATCTTCTACAGCGACTATTACAACAACTATTAATGAATCCATCACCGATATATTAAAAACAGTGCTTGAATACTTCATAGAGTTTATAAAATCTTTACCATTTGTAGCCCTTCAATTGTTTGTCTTACTATTTTCCACATTCTATTTTGCAAGAGATGGTCATAAAATCAAACCATATGTCACTTCATTCATCCCTGAAAATAGACATAGATTTTTTAAACATATGCTTAATGAAATCAAACTGGTTTTAAAAAGCATATTTTATGGACACTTTTTAACAGCAGTTATAATTGGAACAATTGCAGCTATTGGATTTTCTATTTTAGGATATCCTTATGGAATATTTTTGGGGATTTTAACTGGAATTTTCCAATTAATCCCTGTTTTAGGACCATGGCCTATTTATTTAATTCTTTTCATATGGGACATAATTTCTGGAAATTATATTAGGGGAGTCATTGTCTTACTTTTTGGATTTGGACTTAGTTTAAGTGATATGTATATTAGGCCAGCTATTTCAGTCCAATATATTGATATTCATCCTTTAATCTTTTTACTAGGATTCATGGCAGGACCAATTGTCTTTGGAGTAGTTGGATTTATAATAGGACCGTTAATCTTAGGAATCACCTATGCAGTTATCAAAACTTATAAAGATGAAAAAGAAAAGTTATTAAAATAAATACTCGTAAATAATAATGGTAATAAATCCAATAATGGTAATAATTCAAATAATGGTAGATAATAATGGTGCCATAACAAAAGGAATATTAACTATTAAGAATAAAATATTATTAATATTATTAGTAATAATCTAGTTGTTGATATAAATTATTATAAGCTTATTATAAGTTATTATAAATTCTCATTCATTGAAGATAATAAAAATCAAAGGATAAAAACATGGAAACAAGAAATATTATACTCTTAGATATTGACTATGTAACTCAAGAGAATAAAGCAGTTATTCGTCTTTTTGGAAAAGAAAAAGAGGAAAAAGAAGAAAAATCGGAAGAAGAAAAAGAAGAGGAATTGGGAGAAAAAGAAGAGAAATCGGAAGAAGAAAAAGAAGAGGAATTGGGGAAAAAAGAAAAAAACCAAGAGGAATTGGGAAAAAAAGAAGAAAAAGAGGGGGAATTGGGAGAAAAACAAAATAGGGTAGCCACAAAAGAAAACTTTAGCGGTAAAGAAATTATAGCTTTAGATGACTCTTTTGAACCATATATTTATGCTGTCCCTAATGACATTGAAATAGCCCAGAAAGAGATTAGAGAATTAGGACTTGAAAATATTGAAGTTGTAAGAAAAAAGAAATTTCAAGTAGAGTCTGAATTCTTAAAAATAACTTTTAGTCATCCACAAGAAGTTCCAAAATTAAGAGAAGAAATAAAACACCTTGATTCTGTTGATGATATTCATGAACATGATATTCCATTTTACAGGAGATATTTAATCGATAACAATATTTTTCCAATGTCAGAAATAGAAATTTCTGGTGAAATTATTGATTCATATCCAACCATCAAGCCTAAGAGTGAATCAACTGAAATAATGAAGCTAGCCAATCCTCCAAAAACATTGGATAATAGACTTTCAAAATCTCCTGAAGTAAATATATTAAGCTTTGATTTGGAAGTTAGAAATCCTAAAGGAATGCCAAATGCCAAAAGAGATGAAATTATCATGATTGGTGTTTCAAGTAATTTTGGTCTTAATAAAGTCATTTCTACCAAAGGTAAATCTTCTATCGATTTGGATGATTCAGAAATTAAACTAGCTTTATCTAACTCTGATGGTTTAGATTTTGTTGAAACAGTTGAATCTGAGAAAGAAATGATCAAAACTTTTGTCAAAACTGTAAAAAACCACAATATTGATATAATTGTGGGATATAATTCAGATAACTTTGATTTTCCATATTTAAAGGATAGGGCTAAATTATTGAATGTTGATTTAGATTTAGGAATGGATGGATCTGGTTTAAAATTTTTAAAAAGAGGATATTCAAGTGCTGCATCGTTTAAAGGACTTATTCATGTTGATCTTTATTTAGTCATGAGAAGATACTTGTCTTTAGATAGATATACTTTGGAAAGGGTTTATTTAGAACTATTTGGTGAAGAAAAAATAGATGTTCCAGGTGATAGAATATGGGAATTCTGGGATAGTAATGGAAGAGATCTAGTGAAATTGTTTAATTATTCTCTCGATGATGTTATATCCACATTGAAGATAGCTGAAAAGATATTGCCTCTTAATTTAGAACTTACTCGAATTGTTGGTCAACCATTTTTCGATTTAACCCGTATGGCTACAGGACAACAAGCAGAATGGTTTTTAGTTCGTAAAGCTTTTGAATACGATGAATTAGTCCCAAACAAACCACTTGGAGTTCAAAAATCATCAAAAAAAGTAGATATAACTGGAGGTTATGTTAAAGAGCCAGAAACAGGATTACATGAAAACTTAGTTCAATTTGATTTTAGAAGCTTGTATCCTAGTATCATTATTTCTAAAAATATTTCTCCAGATGTATTATTAAGAAAATCTTTTGATGTGGATCACAATATTGCCAACTATAATAATGCAAACAAGGAATTAAATGATGATGATTATTTTATATCTCCAGAATATAGTGATAAGTTCGCAAAGAGTCCTCAAGGATTTATTCCATCTGTTATTGGTGAAGTTCTTAATGAAAGATTTAGAATAAAGAAGGAAATGAAAGATGCTAAAAATAAAGATGAAATGAAGATTTTAGATGTCCAACAATCAGCTTTAAAACGTCTTGCTAACACGATGTATGGAATATATGGATTTTCAAGATTCAGATGGTATTCTATTGAATGTGCAGAATCTATAACTGCCTGGGGAAGAGAATACATAAAAGATACTATAAAGAAAGCAGAAAAACATGGATTTTATGCAATATATGCCGATACTGATGGATTTTATGCTAAATTCTTAAAATAGCTTTTTTTAATCTAAAAAAAGAATATTTTACACTTTAATGGAGAAATAAAGTAAAAAGTTCACATAATCCAAATAATGAAGTAGCATATACTATGATAAGCTTAATAATTAAAGATGTAGAGAAAATATTAGAATTAATTAAATAAATTATATATTATTATGTGTAATAATGAAAAAATTAAGAAAAATGTTGAAATCTAACATTTTTTAAATTTCAAAAATTTTGCATCAAACCAACTATACCATACTTAATAACAGAAAAATTTCAATGTCTTATTTTATAATAAAACTTTTTTAGTGGTATACTACTAATTTTTATAATTTTAGTAGTTTACTACTAATCTTTAAATAGTATAAAAATACAAATTGCATGTTTTGGAATGCACTCCCTGTTTTTGATTTTTTACAATTTAGTATTTTCGTTCTTATCATTATAATTTCTCATTTTATCATTAATAGTGCCAAAAATCAAAATCAAATTAAAGCAATAGTTTTGAAAGCATGGATTCTAATTTCTTCGATATTTTTATTTGAATAAAAAGTATCAGAAAAATGGACATATATTATGGGATCAATTGTTATACATTGATATTCTTTTTATATTTTCATTTTGGCTATCCATTAATTCAAATTTCTCTGTTAGTCTTGTAACAGACATGTTTTTCGGATTAAAAGTTGTTTTGTTCATTGTCATTGTTCATCAACTAGTAAATGTCACATTCAAAAAACTTTTTTCAAGATATGCACCAAAAGAAAAAGATTAGGGGATGGAAAAGAACCAATTTTGGGAGCTAGTAGTACTATCAGAACTTTTGAATGTTTATCAATGGCGATTTTTGTTAGTATTAATCAATTTTCTACTATTGGTTTAATAATTGCTGTAAAATCAATTGCAAGATATGATAAAATTTCAGAAGATTCTCAATTTGCAGAATATTATCTCATTGGAACACTTTTCAGTGTGCTTATGACCATCATAATTTATATTATTCTCTTTAAGTTATGAAGAGATTCTTTTTAAGTTATGAAGAGCTAATATTTTTTAACATAATAGATCTTTCAATAAAAAAGTGCATTACAATATAAATATTATTTAATAAAAAAGTATGTCAAAATCAGCTATAAAGTCTACATAAACAGTAAGATCATGTAAAATATCTGAAATAATTAATTATGAGTTTGTTTTTAAACTTATTTTCCTTTTATTCTTTTTTCACGTATTTGTTAGTTTTCATATCATTAAACTATTTATAAAAAATTATATTAATAAGTTGAATGAAATCTGTATTAAAGAGAAATGGTTTTAATTCATTTTAAAATAATACTAATCAATAAGTTTATTAAATTATTTGGAAGATAAAATGTCAAAAAAAGAAATTAAAGCTAATCAATAAGTTTATTAAATTATTTGGAAGATAAAATGTCAAAAAAAGAAATTAAAGATAAAGAAAAGCAGTTATTGCATATGGTAGAATCTTTTTCTGAAGAACATATCAATAAGGAATATGCAGAGATTTGTAGTGATTTAGTGAAAAAAATGGGAAGAAAGCATGAAGTTCCTTTTAAAAGAGGCAAAATTGAAATTTGGGCTAGTGCTGTAGTATATGCAATTGGTCAAATAAATTTTCTCTTTGACAAATCATTTGAACCATACATGACTCCGGATGAAATATGTGACTATTTTGACACTAAGAAATCAACAGTTTCAAGCAAAGCTAAGACAATCAGAGACATGTTTAAAATTGAATATTATGATGAGGAATTTTCCACTAAACACATGGAGGAAAATAACCCTATGAAAAACATGGTGTTTACTGATAGTGGATTTATTGTGCCGAAATCTATATTCAATGATGGCGAGCCAGTCACAAGTTTATTAGAAATACTTGCTGAAAGATCAGGTCAGGATGTAGAAGAGATAGAAGAATTAATAACAGGCGACTTTATAGAAGAACGGGGTGAAAATTTTGAAGATAGTGAATTACAACAGGTCATGGATTTGATTACAGCACCTATTCCTAAAGATATGGAAGATGAATTTATGGCAATGCTTCTAGATGGAACTGATATTTCAAATACTGAAAGTTCTTCTATATTTGATAATCATGATGATGTTGAATTATTTGATGACTATGTAATTGATGAGACTAATCCATTAGAAACAATTGAGGACTATCAAAGAGCCATTGATTTGTTCCGTACAACTAAAGGGGAAGAGTATTTTGAAGAACACAAAGGTTATTTTTGGGGATTAGTTGAAACTCGACCTTTCATGATGCATTTATTAGAACAAGCTATATTATTGTGGGATGATGATCAGAAAGAACAGGCAGTTAAACAATTAAAATATATCTTAAAATTAAATCCAGGAGATAATCAAGGAATAAGATATATTTTAATCAATTATTTATTTGAATTAGACAGATTAAAAGAAGTTGAAGATTTATTGAACTTTTTTGATGAAGAATATAGTGCTAATTGGGCATTTTCAGAATTATTACTTTCTATAAAAAATAAAAAAGAGAAAAAATCCATAGAACAATTATATAAAGAAGCTATTGAATTAAATAAATATGTCATTCCTTTCTTAACTGGTAAAAAGAAAATTCCTAATTATCTTCCAGAATTTTATAGTTTTGGTGATGAGAGTGAAGCTATTATGTATGTTGATCTAGCTTTCAAAGCATGGAATAATGATGAAGTAGCTATGAACATTTTAAAAGAATTATCCTAATAATTTTTATTCTTAGCTTCTTTCTCCAATTTTTATATTTTTATAATCTATAGATTCAAATTTAATAAGAAATAATCCAAAACTAATTTCAAAACCAAAAATTAAATTTGACTATAAAACAATTTAATAAATTATATTAAAAGTATGGCAAAATCATTTCTAATCAAAATCATTTCTAATACTACCTAAATAGTAGGATTATACTAAATATAATATGGTCATGAAGAAAATAGTTCTTAAATTTTGAAAGTTTAGTTACTTAGCTAATTCTTTCATTTCTATTATTTATTATTTCAATTTCTTTTTGTTGATATCTCTTATAATTTTTTCTCAATTTCTGTTTATATTAAATAATGTTATCAATGATAATTATTGTCAATGACAACAGTTATATATTATGAAAATTATATATTATTTTTCGCTTTGTTTTATAGTACAAAACTGATTTTTTGACAAAAATTCAATTTTTTAAATTTTGATTAAAATGAATATTTTTTAAAATAAAAAAAATCAGAGATTTTTTAACTTTATAAAAATAAAATATTTTTTAAAATAAAAAAAATCAGAGATTTTTTAACTTTATAAAAATAAAATATTTTTTAAAATAAGAAGTTAAAATTTATTAAATATTATAATATTCTATAAATATATAATTATATTGATAAATAATTATAATATATAATTTAAAAGATAAATAAAAAGAATATTGTATCTAAAAAATTATGATAAATTTTTCCAAAAATTTGGTACTCTAATATATTATGAAAATAAAGCAAATACAAATTTCAGAGTTTTAAAATGCAAAAAATTAAAGATATGAATAATATGAGTTATTATTTAAATTGCTATATTTTAATTCTTAATAAAGCTCATCAAACATTTATAAATCCTTATTTAAAAGAAAAGAATGTTAGTTACAATCAATATGAATTGATTTTACACATTTATCATGATGAAGGTTCTATTCAAGGAAATATAGCTTCAGCTTGTGGAACTGATAAATGTGGGGCATCTAGATCCCTTAGAATATTAGAAGATAAAAAATTAATCACTAAAAAGATTGATGAAAATAATAGACGTTCTTACAAGCTATTTTTAACAGAGAAAGGTAGAAAAATAGTTGAAGATATAATTGAAAAGGAAATCCAATGGGAAAATTATATTTGTGAAAAGATGAACATTGAAAAAGAAAAACTTTTTAAAATATTAAATAAAGCTTGTATTAGTTCTTTAGAATTGATAAAAAAGGATTGATATGATAAAATGAAAGACATAGAATTCAAACCAATATCTTTATCAGATAAACCTATATTTGATGATTATTTTAATAAAACTGATTTCAATAACGCTGAAAAGAATTTTTCTAATCTTTTCATGTGGAGAAAGACTTATGAATATGAATATGCGATAATTAATGATTGTTTATGTATAAAAGGTAAATTAAGAGATAGTAAAAAACCATTTTGTCATTTTCCATACGGTGGGTGTGATATTAAAGATTCTTTATATTTAATAAAAGAGATTTTTAAAAAAGAGGGGAATCCCTTAATCATTAAACCGTTACTCCCTGAAATGAAAAAATGTTTAGAAAAAACCTTAGAAGATTTTACATTAATAGAAGATAGAGATTCATTCGATTATATTTATACTTCTAATAAATTAATTACATTATCTGGTTCTAAATTACGTAATAAACGTAGATGGCTTAAAAAATTTAGGGAAAATTATGATTATACTTATGAAGAGATTAATTCAAATAATTTAGTTGAAGCAAAAGAATTTACTATAAATATTATTAAAAATTCTAAAGATGGTTCAGATGAGATTATAGCTATGGAAGAAATGTTTGATAATCTATTTGAGTTAGGTATTAAAGGATGTATCATTAGAATTGATGGTAAAATTGTTGGAGTATCTACTGGAGAAGAATTAACTAAAAATACTGTTGTTATTCATTGTGAAAGAGCTGATACTAACTTTGAAGGAATTTATAACTGCATTAATCAAGAATTCTGCGAAAAACAATGGTCAAATTATAAATTTATTAATCGAGAAGAAGATCTTGGAATTGAAGGTTTAAGACAAGCAAAATTAACCTATCGTCCTGATTTATTATTATCTAAATATATTGCTAGAATAGAGGTTTAGTTATGACTTATGTTAATAAATTAGATGGAGATAGAATATTTTTAAGTTTAACTCAAAAAGAAGATTTTTATTTATATAATGAGTGGTTAAATGATTCTGAGATTAATTTAACATTTGGTAGAAGTCATATTGTTTTTAATGAGGAAAAACAAGCTAAATATATTGAAGATTACAACAATAGTGATGATAAATTTTTTTTTATTATAGTAAAAAAAGGAAATGATTCTGAAAATGATCAAGCTATTGGAATTGGATTATTATATGATTTAGATTTCGTTCATGGAAAATCTACTCTAGGTCTTTTGTTAGATAAATCTTTCCAATCAAAAGGCTATGGTAAAGAATCTACTAACTTACTTCTTGAGTTTGCTTTCAATATTTTAAATTTAAACAATGTCATGCTATATGCTATTGATTTTAATGAGAAAGCTATAGCTATGTACGAAAGTTTTGGATTTAAAACAATTGGCCGTCGAAGAGAAGCTTATCCTATAAATAATAAAGTTTATGACGAAATTTATATGGATATATTAAAAAAAGAATTCAATGAAAGAAACAATTCATTAATATGATTTTTTTTATTTTAAATAATATGTAAATAGTTATTATTATTATTAAAAATAGACTATTTAAATATATCAACAATCTTAATAAACCGATTATTATTATTATTATTAAAAATCATGATTTTTAGTTGTAAGTTCTTCAAAAAATTCTTTAAAATCTAGAAACTAAATTTGATCATGGATTATATCTTGATAAAAATTGAAAAATCAGTTTAAATAAAAAACAGGAAAATAAAAGAAAGAAATATCTTCTTGAAAGAATTATCTTCTTGAAAGAAGTATCTTCCTAAATAGAAATATAATCTAAGTTTTTTGTAATAGTTTTAAAAATCTTAATTTATTGCTTCTACTACCTTTTTCAGCCTTCGTTTTAATTTTTCTTTGTCTTTTTGAGATAATAATGTAGTAGCACTTTTTTCCCATTCCATATCTATTTTTTTCACTTTTTTCATGAATTTTCTTCCTTTTTCTGTAAATGTTACTATATTTTTTCTTCGGTTGTTCTCATCAGGAGTTCTTTGTATTAATTCTTGGTCTTCTAATTTTTTAAGAGCTCTTGTTATTGAGCTTTCATTCATTTTCTTCCTTTTAGCTATTTCTTCTTGAATTATATTATCTTCATATGATAAATCAACTAAAAAATAGTATTGACTCACACTAATTCCATATTTCTTCATTTCATGATAAATATAGAGTGAGTGAGATCTATTTATGATATTTATTAAATCCTTTAAAAATATACTTGAGGAATCTTTTTTTAGTAAATAATCAATTTCCTTCATTTATTTCCTCTCCAATAGCTAATGTGGTATCTATTTCAATTTCCCATTCTTTTTTTATTTTTCCTAAAAACAATTTTAGATATAGATAATTAATGATTGATCCTAGCACAATACCGAAGATTAATCCCCAGTATACACCAATTTGTCCAAAGTTACAGAGGACTCCTAATAAGTATGCAAAGAATAATGATAATATTATATCTCTTGTAACAGTTAAAATTAATGATGTCACTCCTTTTCCTGCAGCTTGGAAAGTGGCCGTTGATATGAAACCTAAGGGAATAGTTATGAAAAATACAGATAACATTCTAATGAACTCTGCAATACTTGAAGTTAAGGCCGTATTATTGGTTGTGAATGTAAATAATGTGGCTAGTTGTGGAGCAATCAAGCTGATAATAATAGCTAAAATTAGTCCTATAACTATTCCTAATTTTATGGAATAATTAATTGTAATTTTTAAATTTTTTAAGTTTTTTGCACCGTATGCAACCCCTGCAATAGTTAAACTAGCCATTTCTAAACCTGAAGCAGGTATAATACCTAACATAGCTATTCTCCACCCTGCGGTATATATTGCCACTGCTATTGGTCCAGACACAATGATTAATAGGGCATTTATTCCTATAGTTGAAAAAGACAGCATAAATTCTTCTAAACTACCAGGTAATGCTACATTTAAAATATCTTTGAGAATATTCAGATCAAATTTAAATTTTTCCCATGTTAATTTTATGTAAGTTTCACGTTTTACTAAAATCCAATAAAATATCACAATTGATGCCATTAAAGAAGATATGACAGTAGCTATTGCTGCACCAGTTATTCCCATATTTAAACTATATATGAACAATGGATCTAGAGCTATATTCAATAGACTTGTTATAGCTATTGCATAAGTAGCTCTTTTGACATCACCTTCAGCTCTTAGTATGCTTGATCCTAATAAGTTTAATAATATTGGAAAAGAACCTATAAATACTATTATTCCATAATTCATTGCAAGATCTAAAACAGAACTAGCTCCAATTAATATTAATATTTCCTTCAAAAATAAGAATGTAATTATTGAAAGAATAATTGATGTAACTATAGTTATTAGTATTGAATGTATTCCTGCATTACTAGCTCTATTTTTGTCTTCTGCTCCAATACAACGAGCTAGTATTGAGGTAGTTCCAGCCCCTATTCCTTGACCTAATCCAATTATTATCATATATAATGGTGTTATGAATCCTAAAGCAGCTAATGCTTCAAAACCTAGTCCTGCAACCCATATGCTATCTACTATATTATATCCTACTATAAGTAGCATAATAATTACCATAGGCCCTGTTAAATGTCGTATAGCTTTTTTTGGATCTCCTGTAATCAATTCAATGTTACTGTTTTTATTCTCATTGTTTGTCATTGATTTTCTCCATTTTTTATTTTGTATAAACTCTTGCTTTGTGCAAGAATATATTATTTTTTATTTTGTATAAACTCTTGCTTTGTGCAAGAATATATTATTTTTTATTTTATATAAACTCTTGCTCTGTGCAAGAATATATTTATTTTAAAAAATTACTAAAATTAAGAAATATTCTTCTAAGCTCTCAGGAAAATGAAAAATAAAGTTTATTATATTATATTCATTATATGGGATTTTATAGATGAAAAAACCCCAGTTATTTATAGAACTTACACTGGTATGAGAGCTATTCTCTATTTCCCTGTAACTGATAAAGATACAAGAGGGTTCCACAAAGAAGTAATGATACTACCAACAGGAAACATTAACAATACTTCGGTATTAATCCGTAAGATAATTTAATCGTAATCGTATTATTACTTTTTATTACTTATCATGACTTTTAATTATTAATTTTTCATTTATATTATTTATTCTAGCTTTAAAAATGTTATTCATATTTTATTCATTATTTGGAAGAATTTTTTCAAAAGGATCATTTTTATCTAAAAATATGTTCATTAAGGAAAATATAATAGGAAATCCAATAAACAAAATGATTGTAATTTGAGGGAATAAAATAGCTAATATGATAATTAGAATTAGTGTGATAATTATACTAAAAATATGTATTGATGGATGTTCCCTATTATCGCGATCTATTTCATTTCTTTTTAGCATTTTTTCTCTATAAATTTCTTTAACAATTAAAAAGAAGCTTATATTAGCTAGTATAAATAATATATCGTAACTAAGTACAGGTATTAAATTATCAGGATTTTCTAACACCCATTTCGTGAAAATAGGTAATAATGCAAGGAAAAAAAGGAAAATCATATTTTTCCATATAATTTTATTAGTAATTTTCTTAGCATGATCGATTAATCCATGATGCTTGTTCCAAAAAGACCCTACAATAAAAAAACTAACAAAGAATATGAAAATAGAGTATAAAAAGCTAGTAATTCCTTCAAAACTAAAATTATTTGTTAGAGGAATTTCTAATACAATAATGGTTATTATTATAGCCATCACTCCATCACTAAAGAATTCGAATCGGTGTTTTGAATATTCCATTAATGATTACTCCTCTATTTCTCCTTTTAATCGTTAATTTTTTTTAATTATTAGAATATGTTACTGAATCCTTTGATTTAATTTTTTATTAAAAAATTTAGAGAGTTGAATAATTTAAAAATCAATCTGATTATTTTATTGCATTCATAAATCTGTTTTTTATTTGTTCAGGAGTTAAATCTATGATTGGGGAATCTGCATTTCCTGGAAGGATTTTATAATGAATAAAAACTGAATCTTCTTGTTTTGTACTTAGAATGTCTTTAAAATTGATATTATCATAGTTATAGCTATTTTTAAATCCAATACTTTTAGCTATTTCTAGAAGATCCACATTTTGAGTGTATGTACATTGATTTCCTGTTGATCCATAACAACAATTATCAAAAACAATTAAAATTAGGTTTTTAGGATTTTGACTGAATATAGTAACAAGAGAACCTAAATTCATAAGAATAGATCCATCTCCATCAAAAACTATGACTTTTTTATTTTGGGACATAGCTAATCCTAAACCAATGGATGAAGCTAAACCCATTGAACCTAGCATATAGAAGTTACTATCTCTATCTTTGATTTGATATAGCTCTCGTGATGGAAATCCAATATTGCAGATCACTATTTCATCTTCAATGTGCATCATCACATTTTTTATTCCATCAAATCGTTTCATGTTTTCCAAATCCTCAGATAGTAGAGTTAATGTTATCGATATGTGATGATATGATAATTATCCTATTTATATTTTAATGGTGTTTGATAATTTTGATTTTTATATTTTAATGGTGTTTGATAATTTTGATTTTTATATTTTAATGGTGTTTGATAATTTTGATTTTTATATTTTAATGGTGTTTGATAATTTTGATTTTTATATTTTAATGGTGATTTTTTTTATAAATGTATTAACAATATTCAAATTTAAAATGATGAAAAATAGTATATAATTGAATTTAAATAATTATTTTGATTTATAGATAAATCTAGCTAGATAAATTGATTAATACTTAAAATTAAATTGAAAAAATTGATTTTTTAAATTATTCAATGTTGCCAGTAATTAATATCCAGTAAAATAGACACAGGCAATTTTTCTTTTTCTGAAAGTTTCCAAGAATTAGAAACTATTTTTTCTCCTTCTTCAGGATTTTTTGGTTTAAAATATTTTAAACCCATAGATTCTAATATTCCTGAGGTATTTTTCCCCATAGGGACTTGTCCAATAATAGGTTCTCCTGAAGTACCTCTGTGACTCATTATCATAACTAATGGTAGTGAATAAAGTTCATATAACGAAGCCAAAGCATTGATACAATTTCCAAGACCTGAATTTTGCATCAAAATAGCTGTTTTTTTACCTCCAAGGTAAGCACCGGCACATATCCCTATTCCTTCTTCTTCTCTTGTAACTGGGACGTGGATTATATCATTATCTTCGTCAATTAATTCAAGGAGTTTTCCTAGATTAATGCAGGGAACACTAACTATGAAGTTTATCCCTGTTTTTTTTAATCCTTCATAAATAGCTTCACTACTTTTCAATTTAAATCTCCTCAACGATATTGAAATGTATTGATATATAAATAGATTGTTTAGAATATCTAATAGAATCCATCATCGATTACATATTCAAATAATCATCTAGTTCTATATCTAAGTTATCGCATATTGTTTTTAGGTTTTGATATAATTTTTTATCAATAGGAATTCCATTTTCTTTATTAGAACTTATTTTTTTTACTTCTAAATCTCCAGGAACAATGGTATTTGGAGCACTTAGTCTAACATCATCTAGAAATTCTTCAGTTTCTTTTTTGAATTTCTCTGTTCCCACGAATTTAGCAGGGTCTATAGCTATAAAAAGGTCTCCTTTAGTACATTTTTTGGAATGATCTGCTGTTCCAGTAACTTTTTTACCAAAAGCTGCATTAACCAAGGGGCCTGTAAGTATTTCAATCATAAAGGCTAATCCATACCCTTTATGTGATCCAAAAGGTAATATTGAACCTTTTAATGCTTCACTAGGATCTGTAGTGGGGTTACCATCTTTATCTAGTGCAGTATTTTCTGGAATTTGCTCTCCTTTTCTCTGTGCTTCTAATAGCTTTCCTCTGGCTGATGCAGAAGTTGCCATATCTAAACCTACATAAGACTTTTCTGAGGGTATACTTATGGCTATAGGGTTTGTTCCGATAAGTGCTTCTCTTCCTCCAAGTGGAGCAATTGCAGGTTCAGTATTTGCTGTTACTATTCCCACAATATCTTCTTTCATTGCTAAATCAGAGTAATAGCCAGTTACTCCGAAATGATTTGAGTTATGGGTTCCAACTGCAGCAATTCCAAGTCTTTTAGCTTTTTTAATAGCTAATTGCATAGCTTTATAGGCTACTACTTGTCCAAATGCACTATTTCCATTGATTAAAGCGATTGCTTCAGTTTCTTTTTCTATTGTTATGTCTCCTTGGAGATTAATATTACCATTTTCAATACCTTTGATGTATTGGGAGAATCTACCAATTCCATGAGAAGTAAATCCTTTTAAATCGGCATCCACTGTTGCTTCAGCCACAATTTCAGAATTTTCTTCATTTAACCCTATTTTTGTCAATATGGTTATAATGAGCTTTTTTTCATTATTTTCTGTTATTTTCATTAAGCACACCTTTTAAAAATCAATTTAATGAAATATTTGTAATTATTCTAGTATTTTTATTCAATATATCTTTTATATACTACTCTATTATTATTTAAGATATTTTAGAGCTTTTCAATTTTTTCTAGATTTATATTAAGTTTTCATGATTAATCTTAAGATAATATAGGTGGTATAAGTAAAGAATTTTATATTTATATTATTTAAGATAATATAGGTGGTATAAGTAAAGAATTTTATATTTATATTATTTAAGATAATATAGGTGGTATAAGTAAAGAATTTTATATTTATATTATTTAAGATAATATGGGTGGTATAAGTAAAGAATTTTATAATTGATATATTATAGATAGATATTATAAATAAATCGTTAACATTCAATATAAGTTCCTTTAAATGTTTTAATTTTAATTTTACCTTCTTTTGAATTTACTTTACCAATTTTATGAGAATTACAATAAGTATTTAGAAATTTAATCATAGTATCTGCTTCTTCTTCTTTTGCTATGATTACAAAACCAATACCCATGTTGAAAACAGTGTACATTTCTTCTAAGGTAACATTCTCTTCATGAATCAATTTGAATATTTGTTGAGGTTCAGGAAGATTATTGATTTCAAAACCAACATTCTTATTTAATCTCTTGAGGTTACTAAAACCTCCTCCTGTAATGTGGGCTAAACCTTTGATAATAAATTCTTGTTTTAATAAGTTGACAATGGGATTTACATAAATTTCAGTTGGTTTTAATAGCTCTGCTCCAATTGTGTTCCCGCTTCCTGGAATGGGATCTTCTATTGAAAATTTTCCATTATCTAATAATGCTTTTCTAGCCAAACTTAAACCATTACTGTGAATTCCATTACTTTCAATTCCTATTAGAACATCATTTTCACTTATATTTTCACCAGTGATTATTTTATCAATGTCAACAAATCCAATTCCAGTTCCAGCTAAATCAAAATCATTCACTACTTCTGGGAGGGAAGCAGTTTCTCCACCAATAATAGCTATCTTTGATAATTCTGCTCCTTTTGCAAGTCCTTCAGCTATTTGGGAAGCTATTTCAGGGTCTGGCTTTTCAACAGCTAAATAGTCAACTAAAGCTATTGGTTCAGCTCCAACACAAAGAATATCATTTACAACCATAGCTATACAATCTATTCCAATGGTATCATATTTTTCCATCATTTTAGCTATTAGAATTTTACTACCAACACCATCTGTACCCATTGCAATAGCTTTATTTCCTAATTTCACTAAAGCTGCGAAATGTCCACTTTCAGTTAGTATATCTCGATATTTCAATGTTGGCTTTAGTTTTGATGCTATTTTAGCAACAGTGAGTTCTTCAAGATCTATGTCCACACCAGATTCTGAATATGTAACCATTTATTCACCCTTTTTTAATAGTATTTCTTATCTAAATAGTATTGTTATCTATTTTTTACTATCTATTTATGATATTTTAAATATTTATATTTTTCATGCTTTAGTTTAATCATACTACTCTTTATCTTCTTTAGATTATTTTATTTGGTTGATTAATTATTAGATTAATTTTTATTTGGTTGATTAATTATTAGATTAGTTTTTATTTGGTTGATTAATTATTAGATTAGTTTTTATTTGGTTGATTAATTATTAGATTAGTTTTTATTTGGTTGATTAATTATTAGATAAATTACTAGATATAATTAATATTTAGATTTAATATATACTTTAATTTATTGGATTCTAGTAGATTCTAAATTAAGAGGAGTTTTAGTTTCAATTTTATAACTTCTATGAACACTTGAAGCTAAATCTGTAGTTTTATATGGATCACCATGACACATAATGGCTTTTTCAGGTCTAGGAGATAATCTTTTAACATATTCCATGAGTTGACGTCTATTAGAGTGTCCACTGAACCCTTCTATAGTTTTAATTTCCATTTTAACATTATAAACTTTAGTTTTTCCTTCTTCTTTAAGTGGGATTTCTTTCCACCCTTTTTGGATTCTTCTACCTAGTGAACCTTCAGACTGGTATCCTACAAATATAAGTGTACTTTTTTCATCTTCACTTAACCATTTGAAGTATTCAACTGAGTTTCCACCAGTCAACATACCAGATGTTGAGAGAATTATACATGGTTCTCCTTCGACTATGTCTTTTCTTTCATTAACATTTTGAACTTTGTTGAAAGCATCTGAAATAAATGGATTTCTTCCCATGTGGAATATCTGATCTCTTAAATCTTTACTCAAATATTCTGGTCTAGCAGTGTGAATAGCTGTAGCTTCCCAAATCATCCCATCTATATATATAGGGACTTCCTCTATCATCCCATGGCGCATATATTCTTCTAACACAATCATTAGCTCTTGTGCCCGCCCTACTGCAAAAACAGGAAGCAGTACTTTACCTCCTCTTTTTAGAGTTCTATATATAGTTTTCATCATCTGTTTTTCAGCATTGTTCCGTGATGGTTGGACATCTTCAGATCCACCATAGGTACTTTCCATAACTAAAGTTTCTATTCTTGGAAATCTTGCAGTAGCAGGTTCTAAAAGTCTACTTCTTTCATATTTAAAATCGCCGGTGTAAACCATATTATGCTGTCCATCTCCAATGTGCATGTGGGACATAGCTGAACCAAGTATATGTCCTGCATTGTGCAGTGTTAATCTTATATCTGGGGATATATCAGTAACCTCTCCATAATCGAGAGTTATAGTATGTTTTATACTTTTGTGAACATGTTTAATATTAAATGGAAGTGGATCATCTTCTCTATGAGCAATATCAATATGATCCAATTGGAGAAGAGTCATTAAATCTCTGGTAGGAGTAGTACAATAGATTGGACCTTCATAACCATAATGATATAGATAAGGTAAGAATCCAGTATGATCCAAATGAGCATGGGATACGACGACAGCATCTAATTCACTTAATGAGAATTCAGGAACATTTAAATAAGGATATGCATTTTTTTCATCTCCCGCTACATTAACTCCACAATCAAGCATAACTCGACTATTTGGTGTTTGAAGTAACATACAAGACCTTCCGACTTCTTTAAATCCTCCCATAGAGGTTAATCGCGCCCATTCATTTTCATATTTAACTCCTTGATGAATTCGTGTACCTAAATCTTGCAATATCTTTTTTCTTTCTTTACTATTGTGTTTTAGTGTGTTCCTAACTCTTTCAATTATTTCAGAAGATATAGGGGGAGTTCTTAATATTTTTGGAGCCCATCCAGTATTTTTAACTATTTTCCGTGAAGTTGTTCCATATTTACCAATAACAAGCCCTGGTTTTTTAGCTTCAACGATAACTTCACATGTCACTTCATCAAAAGAAATATTTGTGATTTTTGCTTCTTCTGGGACAATTTCATTTATTTTGTCAATTGTTTTTTCAGGATCTAATAATACAGTTTTATCAGATCTTATAATTATTCGTTTTCTCAAATCTTTAGCTAAGTTTCTTATTAAGTCACCGCTTTCAGTTATTATCTCTGGATTTTTGGTATAGATAACAACTTCAGGTCCCTCAAATTCGACTTTAGCTACTTGTACTTGTTCTGGTAACCTATTTACAATTGTTTTTTTGATATCTTCTAGAATCTCTGAAGCCATATAATCACTTCGAAAAATAAGATGTGTAAAAAGATTGATATTAAATAACTATTTTGATTTATGTTAAAACAGTACTTAACTGATAATAGTTCATCTGCACAATTCTTTTGATATACACATATTTAAATAAAATAAGTTTTTTAGTAATTTAATAATAAATTTAATCAGGCATATAATTAGCTTTATATTTAATTAGCCATTTAATTAGCTCTATATTTAATTAAACATATAATTAGTTTTATATTTAATTAAACATATAATTAGTTTATTTAATTAGCCATTTAATTAGTTTTATATTTAATTACTAAACTATTATAATTATTAAGTATTTTAATTATTAAATATTTTTAATTAATAAGTAATAGAAATAAGAAAAATAAAAAATAAAACTATTTAGTAAAACCAAATATTTATTAATACTTTAAAAATTTCTTAGTTATATATTAATTCAAGAATAATAATTGTTTTAGCTAATTTCTTTTAATTTAGCCTCTATTTCATCTTTTGGGAGCATTTCAAACCCTTTCTCTTCAGTAACAGTAGCTACTAAAATTCCATTTCCAGAGTAAGTATCACGTTCCATAGCCGCTTTAATAGCTCTTATAGCTATTTCAATACCTTCTTCAACATTTATATCTTCTTTCACACGGTCTTCAAGAACACCATAGGAAAATGTAGAACCTGAACCTGTGGATATAAATGAATCTTTAATCATACCTCCAGCAGGATCTAAAGAATAAATTGAAGCTCCATTTTCATCCACTCCTCCAAGTAATGTTTGTACATATAATGGGGAAGAATGTAAAATATTCGCTGCTAATGCTGAAGCAGATTCAATACTTATGTTTTCAGTATTTCTCATTTTATACAATGCAACTTCAGCACTTATAACCTTCATTAAGCTTTGTGCATCTGCCACAGATCCAGCTATCGTAGCTGCTATGTGGTCATCTATTTTAAAAATTTTTTCTGCAACTTTGTGAGCTACTAAATTTCCCATACTAGCTCTTCTTTCACTAGCAAATACAACCCCGTCCTTACATGTAATACCAACAGTTGTAGTGCCTTCTAATGTGTTTTTATCATTCATATAACAACACCTCGGTAATAAGTATAAAAATTAATAATATAAAAATTAGTAATATTAGAACGATATTAATTATCAAATCTAACCATTGTTATATATATTTTTAAACTATATAATATTTTCCATGTTAATTAATAATTTTAAAAATACTCTAGTTATATATTTAATATTTTCACTAAATTAGATATTTATAATTATTTAACAGTAATATTTTTTAATTATTCCATATTTCTAAAAACTAGTTGTTTCTAATCTTTAATGAATCTAAATCTCTAAATAAAATGTAATCATATTGATATTAATTAATAATAAGATATAATTAACTATTAATTGTAATTAGAATTATTACTTGTAATAATTGTAATTAGCAATATTGTGAATTAGTCATATATTTAATATATGAATTACTTATATATTTAATAGTATGATTAAAGAATAACATGATTTATAAAAATAATAATTTAAAAGAAAACATAATAAATTTCTATATTACATTTATATATTATCATCATAGCCTTATAAACTTTACTATTAAAAACATATTTCGTTAAGTATAAAATTATATTAGAAATTTAGTGTTTATCTCTATTATTTTTGTTATCATAATATAAGCTATATTATCTAATATCATATTGTCTAATATTCTAATGTTATGTTATAAGCTATATTATCTAATATTATAATTTATCTAATGTTATGTTATAAGCTATATTATCTAATATTATAATTTATCTAATGTTATGTTATAAGCTATATTAATCTAATGTTATAATTTATCTAATGTTATGTTATAAGCTATATTATCTAATATTATATTATTTTACTATTCTATTATTTATTATTTAATTGATTATAGATTATTCATAGTTATGATAAAATGAAATGGAAAAAAATAGGCAAAATTCTCATAATTGATGATAAAGTTAGAGATTTATCTTCAAAAGATTTGAATCAGCTATTAATTAAACATGATGTTTATACTATAGCTAAAGTTAAAAATATCTCAGGAAAAATGAGACAACCTGAAATTGAAATTTTAGCAGGTAATAGAACTGAAACCATTCATAAAGAAAATGGATGTTTTTTTAAGTTGGATATATCTAAAGTGATGTGGTCAAAAGGTAACACAACAGAGAGAATGAGAATAGCTAATCTTGTTGGAGATGGAGAAACTATTGTAGACATGTTTGCAGGAATAGGATACTTTTCAATTCCAATAGCTATTCACGCTAATCCTAAGAAGATTTTTTCAATAGAGTTAAATCCTGATTCTTATTATTATCTAAAGGAAAACATAATTCTAAATAAAATTAATAATAAATTGAAGAATAAAAACAATGATTCTAATATAATTGAGCCTATTTTAGGAGATTCTAACAAAGTAGCTCCTAAATTATCTGCAGATAGAATTTTAATGGGTTATGTAAAAACTACTCATAATTTTCTTGATTCAGCTATTGAATGTATAAATAAAGGAGGAATCATTCATTATCATGAAACTGTCCCAGAAAAACTGATGAATGACAGACCTATAGCTAGAATCAAAAATGCCGCATGTGGAAGAGATATTGAAATATTAAACAATAAAATCATAAAAAAATATTCTCCTGGTGTTGTTCATATAGTGGTAGATGCTAAAATTTACTAGGTTTAGACTTTCATTAGGAAAATTCCTTTGAAACTATTCACCTTTGGATGTTTTCGTAGACGTAGTCTATGAAAACAAGGTTCCATGGGGTGTAGAAAAACCACTGCTATAAATGTGATGGAAACTCTCTCCTTCACGATGCATTGAGATTAAAAGGAATTGAATAGCTAACTAATTTTCATCATATCAATTAATCTATCTATCATTTGCATTTTTAAGAATCTCGTATAATTAAAAATACAATTTTTTATCTTTAAAAATCTTTTTATTTTTTTACTGTTTATTAATTTTTATATAGCTTTATCACTTATAAAACTTTATATGATTATGTATTTTTAGTTATAGTGTATTATTAAAAGTTTTTAGCGATTTATTTGTATTTTAAAAAGATTTTTAAATGTGATTTTATATTTTTGCAATTACTTCAAAAATTTATTATTTTTATTTTGGATTTTTTTCAGGTTTTACTAATTTTAAGTTCTTTTTATTGTTTTTTATTTATTTGTTTATGATATATATATATATATATATATATATTATTTTTCAATAAAGTTTATATATGGCATAGAATATAATTATTATCGGTTAATAGGTAGTGATTATTCTCTATTTATTTAACTGATTTTTATCAATAATTGAATGAAATGGAGGTGAAAAAAATAAAAAACTATAAAAAAGCAATACTGAAAACGAGTATACTAATAGCTACTATTTTATTATTAGCTATCAGCTTAAACTCCAGTTTTGCAGCTATTGTGAATGTTGACAATTCAACAGCTGGTGGAGGAATCCAACAAGGACTAATCAATGCAACAGATAATCAAAATACCATAAACTTAGCTACTGGAACCTACACAGGAACTAACAATACAGGAATAACTATCAACAAAAATGTAACAATACAAGGAAACGGACCTACTACCAATGTAATAATTAACGCACAAGGACAAAGACGAATATTCAACATGAGTGATAACTTGAATGTGACTTTCATAAACATAACATTCACCAATGGAAGAAGCACAGTTTATGTTGGAACAGTAAATACTTATGGTGGAGCAATATATAATACTTACAATACAACAACGATGACTTTCATCAATTGCACATTCACAAACAACAATGGAAATATTGGTGGTGCTATCTACAATTTGGGTCATAATATGAGTGTTAGTGGTTCTACCTTCATTAACAGCACTGGAAATATGCATGGTGGTGCTATCTACAATTTTGGTATTAATTTGAATGTTAGTGGTTCTACTTTCACTAACAACAAAGGAACTGTTGGTGGTGCTATCTACAATGATAATGCTAATATGAGTGTTAGTGATTCTACTTTCACTAACAACACTGCAACAACAACTACTGGTGGTGCTATTTCTAGTGATAAAGTTAATATGAGTGTTAGTGGTTCTACTTTCATTAATAACTCTGCAACTACTGATGGTGGTGCTATCCGTGGTGTTGGTGCTAATCTCAGTGTTAATGGTTCTACTTTCATTAATAACTCTGCAACTACTGGTGGTGCTATCCGTGGTGGTGCTAATTTCAGTGTTAATGGTTCTACTTTCATTAATAACTCTGCAACTACTAATGGTGGTTCTATCTATAATAGTGCTGATAATATACTTGTTAATTACAACCGTTTTCTTAATAATGCTGATAGTAATGGTTTTGATATGGTAACCACTAGAAGTAATACTAATGCTGATTTTAATTGGTGGGGTAAAAACAATATAAGTGGTAAAATTTCTGGTATTAACACCAATAATCATTATATTCTGAATATTACTAACTCTAGTAGTTTGGATAATCTTAATATTGGTGATAATGTTAGTTTTTCTCTGTTAGTATTGAATGATACTTTGACTAATGATGGTGTTGAAAATTTGCCTGATTTTGTTATTAATGGTACTTTTAATAGTGTAGCTTATAATTCTAGTCGTGCTGATAATTTTACTTATATCTTCACTATTTTATCTGTAGGAAATCAGACTGTACATGCTTATTTAGACGATCAATATGTGAATAGAACTTTTTACGCGATAAAGGGTTCTACTAATTCAACTATTGTTGTTAATCCTAATCCTGCCCAAATTGGTGAAAATATCACTGTTAGTGGTCAATTAGCTAATCATACAGGTATTGGTTTTGTTAATGTTACCGTTGATGGTAAACTCTTTACTAATGTAACTGTTGATGGTTCTGGTTATTGGGAGCTAAATTATACTGCTAATCGTACTGGAACTGATTTAGAGATTGTTGTTAGTTTTGCTGGTGATGGTAATTATGATGCTTTTAGTAATTCTACTACTTTCACAGTAGCTAAGAATAGTACTAATTCGACCATTGTTGTTAGTCCTAATCCTGCCCAGATTGGCGAAAATATCACTGTTAGTGGTCAGTTAGCTAATTATACAGGTATTGGTTTTGTTAATGTTACTGTTGATGGTAATCTCTTTGCTGATGTAATTGTTGATGGTTCTGGTTATTGGGAGTTAAATTACACTACTAATCGTACTGGTACTTTCGATATTGATGTTAGTTTTGCTGGTGATGGTAATTATGATGCTTTTAGTAATTCTACTACTTTCACAGTAGCTAAGAATAGTACTAATTCGACCATTGTTGTTAGTCCTAATCCTGCCCAAATTGGCGAAAATATCACTGTTAGTGGTCAGTTAGCTAATTATACAGGTATTGGTTTTGTTAATGTTACTGTTGATGGTAATCTCTTTACTGATGTAATTGTTGATGGTTCTGGTTATTGGGAGTTAGATTATACTACTAATTGTACTGGAACTGATTTAGAGATTGTTGTCAGCTTTGCTGGTAACGAAAATTACACAAGCTTTACTAATACTACTAGCTTTAATGTTACTAAATTAGCTGTTAATTCAACTATAAATATTCCAAAGGATGTTAAGGTTGGTAAAACCATAACAATTGATGGTGTGCTTGTTGATGAAAATAGAAATCCATTAGCTAATGCTCCAATTAATGTTACTGTTGGTGGTAAGGTTTATTCTTTGATTACTGATTCTAATGGTCGATGGAGTCTTACCTATAAACCAACTCATACTGGAATTATTAATACTGTGGTAAATTATGCTGGAAACGATAAATACTTTAGCTATACCAATACTACAACTTTTAATGTGGTAAAAGGTGAAGCTATTGTTGATATTGATGTGGTTAAAAATTCTGATGGATCTGTAGATGTAATTGTCACAGTAACAGACGAATACGGCGATCCAATACATGACTATAAAGTTAGTGTTGAATTGGATGGTAAAAACATTGGAAATATCGTCACTGATGTTCTTGGTATTGGAAGAATCCATATACCAAACAGTAAACTCAGTGAGGGTAAACATGTGATTACAGCTACATCTGATAATGCAAACTACAATCTTAGTCCAATTTCAGTTGAATTTGAAACCCAAAACAACAAAAATGATACTAATAATACTAATAAAACAAGTGATAATCCAGTAGCTATAGCTACTATGAAAAATACAGGAATACTGATAATAGCTATCATATTAGTATTGATAACCATATTTGGAATAAGTATTAGAAGAAAACAAAATTAAACATTTTTTAGGAGGATTTATTTATTTTCTCCTCTATTTATTTATTTTTTTTATTCATATCTGTAATTTGTTAACTAATTAAAGTTTTTTATTGTTTATCGATTAATTTTATAATATTATGAGAGTGTCTCATAATTACTTTTTAACTAAACAAATCTACAAGATTTGAATAAATTATTCAGATAAATTAAGAGGGTCGGCCAAAATTCCATATTATCTTGTCAAAATCTTAAGAAAATCCTTTGTTTAGCAAAAGAAGAAACTTTTTTTGAAAAAAGCTATTTTTGGCCGACCCTCATTAAACAAAAAAAAGAAAATCTCGATGATTTTTACAAATTTGTTCATACAAAACTTAATTATGAGACACTTCCTTTAGTTTATTTTTTTCTATTATATGTTGTTAAACCCATTATGGATAATAGTACCATTATTATTACTACTATTGGCACTCCTGTTGGTTTCATACTACCTTGAACTGTTGGATTGTTATTATGTTCCATTACTACTTGATTTTGAGTTGGTGTAGGTTCTGGTGGGGTTGGTGGAATTGGTGGTGGTAAAATTGTAGCTTCTTCAAGATTTTGCACTTCATTGTTAGTTACAAAGGTGTATAAAACATCTCCACTAGTATTCAAAGTAATACTGAAAGTATTATAAGTCTAAAATAAGCAAGAGTATTAATCCTTATATCATTATTGTTTGATATTTCTATAGGCTATGACTTAAATGTAATGTTTTGTTTAAGAGTTCATTATTTAAATAATTCTTGTTCATATATTTTGGATAAATAGCCAATCTTTCTTCTAATTTTAAACCTCCATCTGAGGTTAATTCTTTTAAATGCTTAATTTTTGGCCATTTTGATTCAGGATTCACATAGTCCGTACTGACTGGTGAAACTCCTCCCCAATCATCTGCCCCACAAAGTAAAAAAGTTTGACATGTGTCATAATTTAAATTTGGAGGGACTTGAATAGATACTTCATCAAACAATATTTTAGCTACAGAAACGGTTCTAATCATATCTAAAAGTGAAGGCTCTTTAACTTTTTCCATAGGGATCCCTGGCTTAGGTCTGAAATTTTGAATTATTATCTCTTGAATATGCCCATATTTATCATTTAGTTTTTTTATTTCTAGAAGAGATTCAGCTATTTCCTCTTTTGTTTCACCAATTCCTATGAGAATTCCTGTTGTATATGGAATTTTTAATTTCCCTGCATTAGATATCGTTTTAATTCTAAGAGACGGTTTTTTACCAGGACTATTTTTATGAGCTATAGTATCCATTAAACGCTCAGAAGAACTTTCTAACATTAGTCCCATAGAAACATTAACTTCTTTTAAGGCTTTCATTTCTCCATAACTCAGAATTCCTGCATTTGTATGTGGAAGTAGATTAGTTTCATTCAATGTAGCTTCACAAATATCATAAAGATATTCAAGCATACTTCCAAAGCCTTTTTTAGCAAGTGAAGATTTAACTATTGTTTCATGGTCAGCTTGCTCCCCAAGAGCAAACAATGCCTCTTTACAACCATATTTTTCTCCAAACTTTAGTTCTTCAATTGTTTCTTTTTTAGATTTCAAAATAACTGCTTTAGGCTCAGAAGGATCTTTTCTAAATGTACAGTAACCACAATAATTCCTACAAATCTCAGTTAGAGGAATAAAAATATTTTTAGAATAAGTTATAATATCATTTTTTCGTTTAGAATTAGCTATTCTCATAAGTGTATTAATATCATTTTGTTTTGTATTTAGTAAAGTTATAATTTCTTCTTTTTTTAGATTTCCTTTATTTAAATTAAAATTAGATATATTGGAAATTGAATTCATAGAAATCCCTAATTTTTCATGCAAATATGATTAAAAATAGCTATTATTATTCTCATTAATATAAATTCATCCTTATCTTGTTATTCTTTAGTAATTGTTCATGTTAATAATTTTCTAAAGATTATTAAAGATAATCATATGATTATTCTTTTTCATCATCAGAAACTACAACTTCAACAAAAATAGGACCAACATCAGCTTTGTCTTTCCAAATAACAACAAATACTCCTGCATGAGCTAAATTCATAAGTTTGAATTCAACGGCTAAATTCAGCTCTTCTAATGATTTTTTCATCCTCATGATTCCATTAGAATCAGTGTCTCCATTAATTGTAATGTTAGAACGTATTTGCTCATCCATTCTGTTTATAAGTTTTGAAGCTTCTTCAGAAACAGAATCAACTTCAGTTCCTTCAAGAATTTCTAGGATTTCTTCTAATTTTTTCCCCATTTCAGAAATAGCTATTTTTTGCGACGATGTTCCTCTAACAATAAGGATCATTTCACTATCCATAGCTGCTCTTGATCCTTTGAAAGCTTCTAAATGTTCAATTACTTTTCCTGCAATTTTATGCAATTTAACCATAAGATCCCTATTTTTAAATTTGATTAGTTAATTAATAATTATGGATTCTGTCTATTTCACGGAATTGTTTTATTTAATTCTTTTATTTAGTTAAGTATTGTTGTGGCTAGTTTATTTAGTTAAGTATTATTTGGTCACGGTTTTGTTTTTTATTTAATTCATTTTTTTCTTTTTCTTGGCTAGTATTTTTAGATCATATCATGGATTTCTTCTTTTAATTCACCCATTGTTGATATTTTCTCAGCAAATGCGTTGTGTCTGTGGATACTCTCTTCATTAACTTGACGAACTGTAACTAAGGTATCATTAGGGAGATGAGAGTAATTTTTAATTATTTTTTCAATCATATTTCTAACACAATCTTCTACAAAAGCTGGTTTTTGATGAGCATTAATAACAACTGCATTTTCATCAGGTCGTTTTAATAATTCACAAACTGGAGAACTCATGGATTCCTCAATGATTTGTATTATATCTTCACCACGGACTGTTTGATTTTCAGGAACTTCAATCATCACAGTACCAATTCCACGTTGATTATGGGAAGCAAAAGTGACAGTGTCTAATACTTTTTGAGTAGTTTCTTCATCTAAAAACTCTAATAGCTTTGTTTTATCTGATTCCATAACAGATTCTTGAGCACAAGGACAAACAGTCATTCCTATTACTTCTGCTCCAATACTCTTTCGAATTTTTATTTTTTCATCTTCTCTATAACCAATAGCTTTAGCCACAAGCTTAGTTATTTCTTGAGTTTTATTTTTGGTGACTGGTGATTTTTTTATAAACATGTAATCACTGGTCATTCTAACTTCAGCCATTTTCGCATATTTGTGTTTTTCCATCATTGTATGAACGATTTTTGCACATAATGACTCCACTTCTACAAAACTGCTATTTACAACTTCTTCTACCACTTCACTAATAGCTTCTGGGCTTCGAGACATATGAATGCCTCTTTGGTTATTAGGAAGATCTACAAAAGCATCAAATGTAGGAAGTAATACTATAGGTCTTTTATCACTTCTTTCAATTTTTAAAAGCTTTTTTACACCAGTAACTCCCACTCGAGTTAAGTGAACAGGAATTCTAGGTATATTATCTTGAGTATCAGGGAAACAAACTACCAAATTTACACCACATAGTGTTCATTTTTTTTAAATAATGAATTAAAGCTATTGATTAATATAATAAGATATATTCAATCAATATAATTGTTATATTTCTAGATATAACTTTTAAATTCATAATCTTACATAAACATAATTTTAATTAAGAATAATCTCTTAGAAATTATTTAATTTTAGAAGTATAATTAATTATTAATATATAGATAACTCTTTCACTGATATATCATTTAAAATTATCTAAAACTTTTCTTAAAATTTTTCAGTAAAATCCTATAAATAATTTATATTCTATATTATATAAAAATTATAATCATATTCATGATTATTATCTTATATTATCTCATTTTGTATTATCGCATATGATTTCATCTTGTATTATCTTATATTATCTTATTTTGTATTATCGCATATGATTTCATCTTGTATTATCTTATATTATCTTATTTTGTATTATCGCATATGATTTCATCTTGTATTATCGCATATGATTTCATCTTGTATTATCTTATATTATCTTATTTTATATTATCTTTGATATTTTTTCATCTTTTTGTAATATAAATGAATATTCTATTGAAATTATCATAATGATGTAAATAATAACTCTACTATCATATTTGCCTTCCAATTTTTAAAAGTTTAATTGAACTAGCTGTTTTTAAGTAATTTCTGCCACTAATCACTATCAATAAAAAATGAAATAAAATATAATAACGTAATGATATATGAATGTGATTGATAATATTATCAATAAGATATAATCTAGGAGAATTATTATTATAAATGGATAATAAAAGAGTATAAATAGTAAAAAACAATAAAAGAGTAATAATAACGAACGAATCAATTATATCCTTTATTTAAAAACTATGGGATAACCCAATTTCCTCTTTTACTATATTTAAAACTGTTTGCGTGTAAGTTCTTTCAATATGTGGTTCTTTTAGTAATTCTTTTATGAAATGGTCTAATTCATCAGTGTCTCTAAATTTAGCTACTAAAAATGCATCATATTCTCCAGTAACATCATAGATACTTAATACATTCTTACTAAAAGAGGTTTTATTTTCCCAATTTTTTAGCTTCCCTCCTTTAATTCTAACTCCTATAATAGTTGTAAGACCATATCCTAACTTTCTATGATCCATAATAGGGGCAAATTTTTTAATAACTCCAGTTTTTATCATTTTGTCAACTCGATTATGCACCGTTCCTACAGAAATGTCTAAATCTCTTGAAATTTGCCTATAAGGTATCCTAGCATCTTCATTGATTATTTTAAGTATCTTCCGATCGTTTTCATCGAGCATTACATATTCTTCTTTTTGGTTTTCACTCATTTTAACATCTCTATATAATTATAGGAAATTTATAGATTACCCTTCTTAAAAAACAAAATATCTAAATATGATATTCTAATTTTCTCCTGAATTAATTATATTTATAAGATTATCTTAATTATTATTAATTATTTACATCAATATTATAAAAATTATTTGAAATTGATTAATTAATATAAAGAATTCGCAGGACTAAATGAAATTTTATATAAATAAGATAAATCCAACTAGCATATAAGTAAGATAAATTCAACTATCATATAAATAAGATAAATCCAACTAGCATTTGAAATAGTTTTTTCATCTGAGTAAATCAGATTCTATTTTATTAAATTAGATAATAGAAGTTTCACTTAATAGCTTAACTAAAATATAATCATACATATAAGATTTTTTAATTTCTGCTATCTTTTTCAAAGGATTACCATTTATTGTAACATTAGCTATTTCTTCATGGTATTTATCATAGTCTAATTTTATTCTAACACCATCTAGCTGACTTGTAACAGGGGTTGGAGAAATAACTTCATTAATAGCTGGAATCTGATTTTCAATAGCATTTTTAACTAGTATAGAAGGAACAAGAGGGGGATCTTGAGCCATATCTCTTCTTTTATTATCTAAGATATTTTCAACTACTTCAACTAATTTTCTGAGAGCTCTTATATTTTCTCCTCTCTTTAATCTTCTTGGAACTCTTCCAAGCCCACTGATATATGCATCTGCTCCAGGGAGGTCTTCAATATCTATTTCTGGAGCTCCTGTGACAATAACTGGAATGTCAATGTCATCGAATAGGAAAGTTTTATCCATGATGCATTGTTTAAAACTACCTAGTGCATAAATAGCTAAATCATGCTCTTCAATTAGTTTTTTTTCATGTTCAGTGATTCCAGCTATTCCTTTACCTGCTCCACGAGCAAGTCCTATCATGTTGTCTTTAGCACCATATCTTCGAAGATATTCAGAAATATCACATGCAGCATGAGGTAAATGATGTCTCGCAAGGGTTGGAGAAACAATAGCTAACTCTGTACCTGCCATAGGTGCAACTGAAATTTTTCCAAGTAATTCTTTTGACTTTTCTTTAACTTTTTCAACATCATCGATAGGAACTGCAAGATTTAAAATTAAATCCATCTGTAATATGTTTTCTTGAAGAATAAATCCTCCTAAATCTTCAATGAGTTCTTTCAATTCTTCACTTTTATGAACTCCACCAGCATATGTTAAAGTTTCATACATAATTATCATCTCCAAATATTAAACCAAGTACTGAACCGTGAAAAAACTCGTTACTTGCAAAAACTCGTCACTGTGCTAATTGTCTAGTAATAATATATGGCATAATCATATTTTTTGTTTCTATGAATAAGATTAAATGAAATTATTATTAGTCTTATTATTAGTTTACTATTATTAATTAGTCTTTTTTTTTACTGTTAATTAATTAGTCTTATTATTAGTTTACTATTATTAATTAGTCTTTTTTTTTTACTGTTAATTAATTAGTTTTATTATTATTTTACTAATTATTTTAGTACTTTTTTCACTGTTAATTATTAGTTTTATTATTATTTATTAATCTAATAAATTTTTAATAATTAACAATTTCTGATATACTTAGTAATTTTGTCATATTCAATTAATAAAACTATTCAAAAAATCATTCAATTAGATTATTGTTCAATAGAGAATATCTTGATTCAGCTCTTCTAATAGGATCTTTTGAAACATTTTTATGAGTAGGAACTTCAATAGCAATATGTTCATCCTTTTCAATGTTTGCAATCTTCATGTAATCAGGATACACAATATATTTATACAGTTCATTATCTATATCAAAACCCATATCTTCTATTATATCTTTAAGGAATTTTGAATATACTTTGACCTTAATTTTAGAATTTTTTTCCATCAATACTCTTTTTTCCTTCTTATCTGTCCATTTTGAAGCTATTCCATAAGACTTAAGAATATTTTCAATTTCACATTTAAATGGTGTTCTATTTCCTCTGTATTTTGAAACTTTTTTAATACTTTCAGCTATTTGTGAGAATGTGTTAAGCTTAATGTTCAGTGAGTCCATGTTTGTTTTATTCTCAGATAATAAAATAGCTAAATCTCCTTCTTCTTCATCTGGATTTTTATTAACTTTATAATTTTTAATTTCTGCGAACTCAAGTATTTTTTCGCACATAGGAGTTGTAACAATCCTAAGATTAGAATTTCCTGCTTTTTGGCGTGATTCAAGATTATTCTTCATAATATCTTCTTTTTTGAATAATTTTCTTTGACTAATAGTGTACTAATGCCGTAATTCTTGATTTATCATTTTGTTTCTTTTTATTTAATAGTTAATTCCCAAATTATAAATATTGAAAATAACAATTTTAGAATATAAAAACAATATATTAATAAAGGACAATGTATTATAAAAGACAACATTATCATAAAATAAAGACAATATTATCATAAAATAAAGACAATATTATCATAAAATAAAGACGATATACTTAAAACAATATATTATGAAAATAATATATTAAATATAATAAAACAATATATTATAATTAATTTATATAATTAATTTATCTTTAATTAACATATTTTTTTACTTTATAACATTTACAAATTTAAATTTTTTAATTGTATCAAAATTATCATTTTAAATATTAATTTACTTTATTCAACTAATTGAATATTATAATTTTGGGTGTAACTAATGAAAATTACATTAAACTTTGAGAGAACAATTTCTACAGATGTTTCTATCATGGTTGACTTGTTAAGAGCAAGTACAACGATAACTATGGCTTTAGATAAATTTAAAGAGATAATACCAACATTAACTACAGAACAAGCTAAAAAAATAGCTATTAAGACTGGAGGATTATTAGCTGGTGAGAGAAACGGAGCTACTTTAGAAGGTTTTGATATTGGAAATTCTCCAATAGATATTGCTAGTTATAATGTAAATTCGAAATTAGGAACAGATAAATTAATACTGACAACTAGTAATGGAACAAGAATATTGGAAGATATGGATTCAAAAGTGTTGGTGGGATGTTTTGCCAATTGTAAATCAGTAGCTAAAGCTGCATTGAAATTAGCTAATAATCATATTGATGTGGTAATGGCAGGAGTTAATGGGAATTTTGCAATAGAAGATTTTTTAGCCAGTGGAGATATATTATATTGGCTTCAAGAGTATAAAGATGTTTATAATATAGATAATGTGGAAATCAGCGAATATGCTCAAGGAGCTATTTTAGCAATCTCTGATGATAACTTGGTTAATGAAGCTATTTTAAATTCAAGTTCAGCTAAACGGTTAACTGATATTGGATTTAAAAAAGATGTTGATTTTTGTATAAATAGAAATATTTCTAATAATGTAGCTATTTATGATAATGGAGCCTTAAAGTTGTTTAAATAATAATATTTAAATAATTATAGATAATATTCTTTACTTTTATATCAACTTAGAATAAGCTAACCTTGATTCTATTAGAGGATATTCTTCATAATTATTGTAACCTTATTTTTATATTAACTTAGAATTAGATACGTTTGATTCTATTAGAGGATATTCTTCATAATTATTGTAACCTTATTTTTATATTAACTTAGAATTAGATAAGCTTGATTCTATTAGAGGATATTCTTCATAATTATTGTAACCTTATTTTTATATTAACTTAGAATTAGATACGTTTGATTCTATTAGAGGATATTCTTCATAATTATTTTAATTAATTTCAAAATTTTTCTAAAAGATTTTTTTTATCATGAAGTTTTAAATAAAGCTTTATATGATATTAGTTACATATTATTATAGCTAAGAAGTTCAAGAATTATCCAAATTATAAATAGTGGATTTGTTTTAAAATGATTCATTATTCTTAAATTATTTAACCAATATTAATTTTGGATTTAAAAGATTAATCTGGTTAATATATCATCGATAATTATCAAATAATCTAATAACCAAATTATAAAAGAAATTATAAAAGAAATTATAAAATAAATTGCAAAAGAAATTATAAAATAAATTATAAAAGAAATTATAAAATAAATTGCAAAAGAAATTATAAAAGAAATTGCAAAATAAACTATAAAGAATTTATAAATCTATATGACATATATAATATTAAATTAATTATTTTAATGATTATTGATTCTTTTATTATGAGTTTTTATTGATTACGAGTGTTTTTTAAAATGAAAAGAGAAATTTTAACAATTATAGGAACTGCTCATGTTTCTCAAGAAAGTGTAGAAGAAGTAAAAGATGCAATTTATGAGCAACAACCTGAAGTTGTGGCTATTGAGCTGGATAAAGGTAGATATGAACGTTTACTTCAAGAAGCCGCAGGCATGGAAGAGGCAGATGAAGAAATCTCTGTCACTGGTATCATTAAGGAAAATAAAGTTGGTCTTTTTGTCGCAAGTGGTATTTTAACATATATCCAAAGTAAGATTGGAGAAGACTTAGATATCAAACCAGGTTCTGAAATGATTGCTGCAATGGAAGCAGCAAATGATGTTGGAGCTAAAATAGCTTTAATTGATAGAGATATTAATATAACTTTACAAAGAGCTTTAAATCAAATGAGTTCATGGGAAAAGCTTAAATTTTTATTTAGTTCAGTTTGGTCTTTATTTTCAAGTGGTGATGAAATTGAGAGCATTGAAGATTTAAAAGAAGCTGATACTTTAGATGAGATAATGGAATACTTCAAAGAGATGTCACCCAAAGCTTATCAAGTACTTGTTAAGGAAAGAGATGCTTATTTAGCAAACAGCTTATTAAATATAGAAGAAGATCATGTCATTGCAGTGGTTGGAGCAGGCCATCAAAAGGGGATGAACCATTATTTAGATCATCCTGAAGACATACCTCCAATGGATGATCTTCTTAACATCGAAAAAAAAGGATTTCCTTGGTTAAAGATTATTTTAGCAGCTATACCAATATCATTTGTTGTGATATTTTTTCTGGCTTTTTTAAATGGTGTAAACATAGAGGGAAATTTAATAGAGTTTCTACTTATTGGAGGAGGAACTGCTTTTATAGGGTCTATTCTTGCAGGATCTAAAATTCAATCAGCATTAGTTGGATTTATAGTAGCTCCTTTAACTATAATTCATCCATTACTAGCAGCAGGATGGTTTTCAGGATTAACTGAAGCAAAATATAGGAAAGTAAGAAGAAGTGATATATCCAATTTAAGTAAAGTTCATTCTTTAAGAGATCTTTGGAATAATAACATATTCAGAATTTTGCTCGTGGTTATTGGGACAAATTTAGGAGTTAGTGTAGCTACATTACTTATACTCCCATCTAGAGTTTTTATTCCTCTGTTTTTCAAATTATTTGGAGGATAAGATAATATTAAAGGAGAGATAATATGTATATCATTTTCCGTTGTGATTGTGGTAGAGTATTATATGCAAAAGAAGGTGTAGCTACTCGAAAATGTGTTTGCGGGAAATCAATTAAAACAAAATCTCGTAGAATATTTAAAAAAATAGAGACATCAGAAGAAGCATCAGAAGCAGTTCGTCAAATGCAAGAAGAAATACATGGAAAAACTGGCTTCACAACTGCAAATAATATTAAATATCATAAAAGGGGTTAAAAAACTTTATAAGCTTGACATTAAAAATTAGATTTTCGATATTAAATTTTGATATGGGTTTTGTTTATTAAATTTTGATATGGGTTTTGTTTATTAAATTTTGATATGGGTTTTGGTTTATTAAATTTTGATATAATTTTATATAATAACTATCTAGTATTAATTTTAATAAACTATAAAAATCATTAACTATAATAATAAATTTAATAAAAGATTATCTTTGAAAATTATTTTTCATTTATTATATACTCAAATTGTTAATAATTATAAATAGATTATAATAATCATTAATAAAAATAACAAATCCATTAGTAATTTTAATAAAGATATGAAATTCATTTTAAAGAATATTTAAATAATAATTATCCTGAAAATTGATATTGTTTTGATATTGTAAAAGCTTTGATGTTATAAAGAATCAAAATTATATTAACAGTAATACTGATAACACTAATAAATTTTATAAAAATTAATGGAAATTTATATTATAAAGGAATTAAAGAAATGGCGATGAATCTTTACTTAGAAATATTGATATTGGTAATTTTAATAATTTTAAATGGATTATTAGCAATGTCAGAAATGGCGATTGTTTCGTCACGGAGAATTAAACTTCAAAAGATGATGAAACAAGGTCAAAAAAATGCTGAAATAGCTATTGAATTGATTGAAGATCCAAATCAATTCTTATCAACAACACAGATTGGAATTACACTTATAGGGATATTAACAGGGGCTGTTGGTGGAGCTACCTTGTCTAGGCCTGTTGCAGACTTTTTGGTACAATATTTCCCTTATGGGGATGTAATAGCTATACTTATAGTAGTTCTAATCACAACTTATTTCACATTAGTCATTGGGGAATTAGTTCCAAAAAGAGTTTCATTAAATAATCCTGAAAAAATAGCGGTTAAAATAGCTAAATACATGAAAATATTGTCTAAAATTTGTGGACCCCTTGTACCTATTTTGAGCAAATCTACAAATTTTGTATTAAGAATTTTAGGAATAAACAAAACCAAAGAAAGCTTGGTCACTGAAGATGAAATTAAACTTTTAATTGAAGAAGGAATAGAACATGGTACTATAGAGAAAGAAGAAGAAGATATCATTAAAAGAGTTTTTCGTTTAGACGAGCAAAAAATTGACATGTTAATGACTCCAAGGACTGATATTGTATGGATTGATCTTGATGAAGGGATAGATGAATTAAAAAAGAAGATAATTCAAAGTGAAAGATCTATTTTCCCAGTAGCAAAAGGTGAATTAGATAATATACTGGGTGTTGTCCAAACAAAAGATATTTTGAGTTCTTTATTCGTAGATGGAGATATAAATCTTGAGATTTGTTTAAAAAAACCATTAATAGTGCCAGAAAACCTTCCATCTCTTCATATATTAAAACAATTTAAAGAGAATAAAGAATATGTGCATATGGCATTAGTGGTAGATGAATATGGGAGTGTTGAAGGTCTTATCACATTGAATGATGTATTAGAGGGTATTGTAGGAGATATTCCAGGTATTGATGAAACTGATGATCCTACAGCCATACAAAGAAAAGATGGGTCCTGGTTAATTGACAGTGGTTTAGCTATTGATAGATTCAAAGAACTTTTTGAAATTGAAGAAAATATGCCTCAAGAACAAGAAGATAATTATACAACATTAGCAGGGTTCGTTTTAAGCTATTTAGGTAAGATCCCTGAAACTGGAGAAGTTTTTGATTGGACAGATCTTGAATTTGAAATCGTAGATATGGATGGATACCATATAGACAAAATTCTTGTTAAACAAATAAATAGAAATGAAGAAGAGAAAATTTATGATGAAAATTAGCACTAGAATTATTTAAATTTTCGAATTATTTTAGTATCACTTTAGTATCACTTTAGTATCATTTTAGTATTACTTTAGTATTACTATTACTTTACTATTACTTTACTATTACTTTGTACATAAGAATAATGATATATTATTTATTCTTTTGTATGTTAACTATCAGTCAGATCTTTACACATGATGATATCTTTTATTTCACAAGCTTTACAAACAATGGCAGAACTAGGTTCACCACATCTTTCACATTCATTAAGAACAGGCTTTGAGACTTCAATATCGAAAATTTCCTTAAATGATTCCATGATATTTAATTTTACTCCAGAATTTTTTGATTCAGTCTGATTTAAAAAATTCTTTGTTTTTGCTCTAAGTGAGAGATTTGAATATGGACATTCATCAAGATGAATATTTATATCATTCATCACGGCCCAAGTTCCAACATCCTTTTCAGAAGTGTTCCATAGTGGTTTTATTCTAGGAACTAACTTGGGATGAATTCTATCTAGTTTTGGTCCAAATTTTGAGAACTTCAATGTATCTGCCCTCGCAAAACTCATTAGAAAGGATTGTATTTCATCATCGAGATTATGACCAGTAGCTATTTTATCTGCTCCAATTTCATAAGCTGTTTTGTTTAATATGGTTCTTCTAAATACTCCACAAGGAATACAAGCACTTTTAAATTCACTATAAACATCATCAAGTGTGAAATCTACTTCTTCACTAAAAGATTTTTTTATTAATTCAATCCCAAGGTTTTTGGCATTGAATATTGCTGAATCAATTCCATGCTGCCTATAGCCAGTTATACCTTCATCAACAGAAATAGCTATTATATCAAAATCATGAAAATCAGGGTTATCTTGGAGCTTAGATAGTGCATGAAGTGTTAATACACTATCTTTTCCTCCAGAAAGGGCAATAGCTATTAAATCTCCTTCTTCAATTAGATTATAAGTATTCACTAATTTTTCAATCCTTGAAAATAATTTTTCATTGAATTTATTTTTATCTAAAATAGCCATTAAATCACATTTTGCTCGTGGTAGTTATTTTTAATTAATATTAATTTTTTTTTATTGATATCAATTACTTAATTGTATCAATTAGTTTTAATAATATCAATTACTTAATTGTATCAATTAGTTTTAATAATATCAATTACTTAATTGTATCAATTAGTTTTAATAATATCAATTACCTTTAATTAATGATTTTAATTTCATACTATTTTATTTTTTATATTACGAGTCGAGGTCAAAAGTCAAATTTCTAGAAAAACAATTAAAAATAATTCTCATATTTATATTTGGAATTAATATATAGTATTTTTCCAAACTTTTTTGACATGGACAAAACAATAATGGAAAATATTTTTTTCCATTTTGTAAGTATTTATTCTGTTTTTAAAGGTTTTTAGAGCTTTTTTCCAAACTCAATTTTAATGATCGAATGTTAGATAAGTCACGAGAAGTACTATAATTGCTGAATTATAGATTAATTTTTTTAAATAACAGCTATTTAAACTTTAATCAACATTTTTTAAATGAAAAATAATCATTGAAAATATTGTGAAAAATAAAACAAGTTAAAGGATTTATAGGTCATTTTTTTCATAAATTTTTTGTGATAATTCTTAAATGAAAAGGATGGATGGAAAATTAGATGATAAGTTAAATTGGTTGTTTTTGTGAATGAGTTGATTTTTTTTCTTTATTTTTTGTTTTGTTGTTTGTGTATTCTTTAGGTGTTTAG
>NZ_LWMW01000023.1 GCF_001639285.1 Methanobrevibacter cuticularis
GTTGTTTGTGTATTCTTTAGGTGTTTAGGGGGGGGGGGGGTAGTTTATGGTTTCGGTTCTAAGTTTTTGTTTCTCTTTGTTTTTGTTTTGGGGTGTGTAGAGTGGATATATTTATATATGGGTAATTGCTATAAGTATGTTTGTCCAGTAATTAAAGGTTAATAGTTTAATAGGATACTAACTGTTCTTTTGTTGACTAACAAGTTTTTCTATTTTATTGATAAAGGGTAATAGTTGGTAGGTGATTGTTAGGCATTTTTTTTAGTTTTTAATAATGGCTGGATGGTATAAAATAATTGAAAATAATTAAATGATGAGGTGAAAGATATTATGAATAAATTTAAAAAGACGTCTTTTGGGATGATCTTATTCTTGCTACTGGCTTTGTTGGTAATGGTTAGTTTATCAACTAGTTTTGCAGCAGACCGTAATATTACTAATACGACTGATGGTGGTATTAGTGGTATTGTTAATAGCTCACTAGCTAATGATAAGATAATATTGTCTGATGGCGTTTATTCAGGCAACAACAATAAAGACATAATAATAAATAAGAATTTAACTATTACAGGAACCAATAAAGCCAACACGGTTCTTGATCTTGGTAGTGGTGATAAGCTATTCACAATCAATTCTGGTGCAAATTTAATACTAGCTAATCTAACCATAAAAAACGCACAAATAGGCAATAACAGCTACCTAATAAACAACGATGGCAGTGTTACTATTCAGGACTGTGTTTTCACAGATAACACAATCAACCTAATAATCTCTAAGAAAACTATTTATACAACTAATCCTAATGCTTATCATTACGAAGATAGCATTGGAACTGGTTATTTGGTTTTAAATAATGGTGAAATGGTAATACAAGATTCCGCATTTAACAACAACAAGATGAACATTCAATACAATTATTATGAGGAAGTTCCATATACCACCAATACAACTATTGTCTTACCCAATATAGTAACCAACAGTACTTATGTGACTGGTGGTGGATTAGTTGCTAATAAAGGAAAGTTAAATATCACAAGATCCAATTTCACAAACAATAACATCTACACCAACCAAAGCTTAAACTATAACTATTCAGCAAATCAAAGTATCATAATCACAAGAGAAAACAGTTCTGGCGATAATATCGGTAGTCAAACCATAGGTTATGTTTATGCGTTCATTGTAAATAATAATAATCTAGAAATAACAAACTCAATATTTACAAACAATACACATTACTATAACACTACACGAAACGATAACAAAAACATCACAATAACAACCACAGGTGGAACAGGTAAAATAACAACATATGCAAGTTTTATAAATTTCATATTCAACAGTGCTAATCTAAATATAATAAACAGTGAATTCAGAGAAACTAAATACAACTCAACAGATACCTCCAATTCATTAAACAGTGCTTACAATTATATTAGTGGAGGAATAATATATACTACAACTTCTTACAAAGGCATCTCAGAAACCAATATAAAAAACTCCACATTTAATAACAACAATGCAGCAAATAATCAAGGAACAGTACTATTTATAAC
>NZ_LWMW01000024.1 GCF_001639285.1 Methanobrevibacter cuticularis
TGGTGTAAATACTACTATTAGTGGTGTTTTAGCTAATTATTCTGGAATAAATCAGGTTACTGTTACTGTTGATGGTATACAGTTTAATGTAGCTGTTGATAGTACTGGTGGTTGGAGTTTAAATTATGCTACTGTTCGTACTGGTTCTGTTAGTGTTGTTGTTAGTTTTGCTGGTAATGATAATTACACAAGCTTTACTAATTCTACAACTTTCACAGTAGCTAAGAATAGTACTAATTCAACTATTGTTGTTAATCCTAACCCTGTAAGTATTGGCAATAATGTCACTATCAGTGGTGTTTTAGCTAATCATACTGGAATAAATCAAGTTGCTGTTACTGTTGATGGTCTACAGTTTATTGTAGCTGTTGATAGTACTGGTGGTTGGAGTGTAGTTTATACGACTGTTCGTTCTGGTTCTGTTAGTGTTGTTGTTGGTTTTGCTGGTAATGATAATTACACAGGCTTTACTAATTCTACAACTTTCACAGTAGCTAAGAATAGTACTAATTCAACTATTGTTGTTAGTCCTAACCCTGTAAGTATTGGCAATAATGTCACTATCAGTGGTGTTTTAGCTAATCATACTGGAATAAATCAAGTTGCTGTTACTGTTGATGGTCTACAGTTTATTGTAGCTGTTGATAGTACTGGTGGTTGGAGTGTAGTTTATACGACTGTTCGTTCTGGTTCTGTTAGTGTTGTTGTTGGTTTTGCTGGTAATGATAATTACACAGGCTTTACTAATTCAACTAATTTCACAGTAAATATGGTAAATAAGAGCAGTACTAATTCAACTATTGTTGTTAATCCTAATCCTGTAAATATTGGCAATAATATCACTGTTAGTGGTCAGTTAGCTAATTATACTGGAATAAATCAGGTTACTGTTACTGTCGATGGTACAACATTTGCTAATGTTGCTGTTGATGGTTCTGGTTATTGGGTATTAAATTATACTACTAATCGTACTGGTAATTTAACTGTTGTTGTTAGTTTTGCTGGTAATGAAAATTACACAAGTTTTACTAATACAACTAATTTCATAGTCAATATGGCAAATAAGAGCAGTACTAATTCTACTATTCTTGTTGATAATGTTCAAATTGGTGAAAATGCCACTATTAGTGGTCAGTTAGCTAATTATACTGGAATAAATCAGGTTACTGTTACTGTTGATGGTAAACAATTTAATATAGCCGTTAATAGTACTGGTGGTTGGAGTATGGTTTATACTACTGTTCGTACTGGTTCTGTTAGTGTTGTTGTTGGTTTTGCTGGTAATGATAATTACACAAGTTTTACTAATTTTACTAGCTTTAATGTTGGTAAGTTAGGTGTTAAGTTAACTGTAAATGTTCTTGGAACTGTTAAGGTGGGTAAAACCATGATAATTGATGGTGTGCTTGTTGATGAGAATGGTAATCCTGTAGCTAATGCTTTGATTAATGTTACTGTTGATGGTAAGGTTTATTCTTTGACTACTGAT
>NZ_LWMW01000025.1 GCF_001639285.1 Methanobrevibacter cuticularis
TGGGACTGTCAATTTGTTAGTTGGTATTTTGTGTTTTTTATCCAATTTCTTGTTCTGTGGTAGATTTGGTTTATGAATCCTATTTTGGTTCTGTATTTATTTTTATCTGCTTTTGGCATTATGTTTCCTATGTAGTTTTCAGTTTTATTGTTTGTAGAATCGATTTTGCCTATATGGGGTTTTTTTAAGAAGGTTAGAAATTTTTTATATTTTGGGAAGAATTCTTTTTTTAAATATTTTGCTAAAAACTCTGGAAACTCATCTAAAATGTATTTTATTCTTTCAACATACTTTAAAGCATCTTCATATGATTTTTGTTTAAATAAATCCAGTGAAATGCCTTTAAATAAGTTTATTTCTTCTTTTATAATTTTTAATTTTTTTTCAACTTTTTCTTTGATTTGTGTTTTATTCAGTTCCAAGTAGGTTTTTTTAATTTTTTTCTCAATTTTAACTTTAGTTTTGTTTAAATGCTTATTTATTTGTTTATTTATATTTTTAGTTAGGTGAAAAGAGCAATATTGATGTTCAAATCCTAAATTATCCATTAAAGAGTTATAATCATCTAATAAGTCGGTGACAATTAGTTTTCTTTTATGATGAGGAATGGTAGTTTCAATAAACTCTTTTATAGTAGTTGTTTCCATATCATCATATATTGCTTCAGCTATTGGCATATCATAAGATTAAATCAAAGAGAACGCATCGATATTTCCATTTTTCTCCATTAATTTTAACCCATTGCTCATCATATCCATAATAACCAGATAATTCTCCAATATCACAGGTGAAATATGTTTCGTTTAGGATTAAACATGATTTCCTAACAGTTTCATGAGATATTTTGACATTGTTGAAGTTTTTATGTGTTTTACTTGTATTTCTCAAGGAAACACGATCTAACTCCATATTTTTAACTGATTTATCTTTAGTTTCATTAGAAAAATTGCAATATGGTTCATACAAACCATTAAAGCTGGTTTGAGAAAATTTACCGCAAGATGAACATTTATATCTTTTAACCACGATATTATACTTTTTTCCATCCTTATCAATGATTAATCTATCATTATGGCCATATTCACTAACTTTTCTAGAGTTACAGTGCTTACAAAAAGGATCTGCATAGATATAAACATTTTCAGCCGTTTTTATAACATCACGATTAGGAGAATATTTATTTCGACCAAGCTTTTTCTTATAATTTTCATCAGCTTCTAATCCAAAAACAAAAAATTTATATTGCACATCAGACACATTACTAATAGGAGAGGTTGTTTTTACTACTATCATAGTTAAA
>NZ_LWMW01000026.1 GCF_001639285.1 Methanobrevibacter cuticularis
TTTTTATATATTAATAATTTATTAAAATAACAAAATAGCTAATTCTTTTTATAATATATCAATTTTAATTTATATACTTTATTAGTATATTCTACCAAGTATTAATTATTTTGTATTAGCTATTTGATATCTTTGAATATAATAAAAGAAATTAAAGTATCCTTTTCACTTTAAAAATAGAAAATTATTATAAGAAATAAAAACTTTAATCTTAATTAAACAAATAAAGCTCTCCATATCAATAAAAGAAAATATAAAAGATTTTCATGTCTTAATCAAAAAAATAAGAGATGTTCATATTAGTAAAAAAGGAAAATGGTTGATAAAAAAATAAACCATCAGCCCTAAATTTTTTAAATAAAACTAAGGAAATCTCAAGAACGGAAAATTCTACATAAAACTATGGTACAGCCCTAAAAACAGTGCAAAAAAGCCTTGTAAGCTACCAAGTCAAAAACTTTGGTTCATTCGGAAAATATCTAAAACCTGAAAACTCCATAACAATAAATATCTCATATATTAACTATTTAAAACACAAAAAATACTACAAATACATTGAAGTAGACTACAACAAACTAGTTACAGAATCCAACTACAAAAACAATATAAAAAATTCAAAATATAAATAATCATCTAAATAAGTTGATTATATAATAAAATTAAGGATTTTGACCAAGATAATATGAAAAAATAAAAATAATTATTTCCCAGCAATTTAGATAATTATTGAGAAAATTATAGTATTTATTTATGTAACTATAATAGCTATTTCTATTCTGGTCTTAATTTTTTAATGTATGGTGCTAATTTTTTGATTAAATCAATTTAATGTTTTAAAATCAATATTGATCTGGTTATTACCACTGAATTTATATATTATGGGTGATAATAGCTATTTTTATGAGAGAATTGGATCCTTTGAATGATTTTGCTGTTTTAAAGTGTATGGGTGAAAAAGGTGATGAGGAGCAGTTATTATCCTTTATAAACGCAATACTTGAAAACAAAAACAAAATAATAACTGAAAATGAAATAAAAAACATTTCAATGGATGAAATATTAGATAATATAGAAATTAATGAGAATACCAAGTTATCTGCAGAAAAACTGAAAGATAAGTATTGTATACTTGATATAAGATCAAAAACATATAATAAAGAGATAATTATAGAAGCACAAAGACATAACACTGGTGAGATGATAAAAAGATCACTTT
>NZ_LWMW01000027.1 GCF_001639285.1 Methanobrevibacter cuticularis
ATATATATATATATATATATATATATATTATTTTTCAATAAAGTTTATATATGGCATAGAATATAATTATTATCGGTTAATAGGTAGTGATTATTCTCTACTTATTCTAACTGTTTTTTATCAATAATTGAATGTAAAAGGAGGTGAAAAATGTTAAAATACAAGAAAATAATTTTGTTCACGATAATCTTCATGTGTTTATTTGTATGTAGTTTATCAACTATTAGTGCAGCAAATAACACTATTAATACTTCATCCACGATAACCAATGGAATAGCTGGCACAGGTGCTGGAGACACATTAACTTTACAAGAAGGAATATACAACAAAACAGGTGACTATGGAATAACAATCAGCAAAAATATAACAATACAAGGTAACACATCAACAAACCAAGTAATCATCGACGCACAAGGACTCAACAGAATATTTACAATAAACAATAACTTGAATGTGACTTTCATAAACATAACATTCACAAATGGAAGGGCTGGAAATGGTGGAGCAATATATAATCAAAATACTGCAACAAAGATGACTTTCATCAACTGTACATTCACAAACAACGTTGCACCTTCTGGTGAAGGTGGTGCCATCAACAATTTTGGTGCTAATATGAGAGTTAATGGTTGTACTTTCATTAACAACACTGTTGTTGCTGGTGGCGGTGGTGCTATCTGGAATCAAGCTGGTGGTAATCTTAGTGTTAGTGATTCTACTTTCATTAACAACACTGCTAATTATGCTTATAATTGGAGAGGTGGCGGTGCTATCTACAATATGCGTAGTCATGTTTTTAGTGTTATTGGTTGTACTTTCATTAACAACACCGCTGATCCTGGTACTGGTAGTGCTTTAGCCAATAGAGATAGTAATAATGTTATTGTTAGTGGTTGTACTTTCATTAACAACGCTGCTAATGTTACTAATCTGGATAGGGGTGGTATTATCTTCATTTTGGCTAGTAGTAATATAACTATTAATTATAATCGTATATTTAATAATACTGATGTTAATGGTTTTGATATTGTAAATAATCAAGGTAGTAATGTTAATGCTGATTTTAATTGGTGGGGGACAAACAATATAACTAATATAAGTGGCAGGATTTCTGGCACTGTTGCTATCAATAATTATTATATTTTCAATTTCACTAACTCTAGTAGTTTGGATAATCTTCATGTTGGTGACA
>NZ_LWMW01000028.1 GCF_001639285.1 Methanobrevibacter cuticularis
AATAAATCAGAACCAGAACTATCACTAGAACCATTCAAATACACAGTGTAGTTGAAGCTTAATAAATCACCAACAGAATAATTACCACTTAAATCAGTCGTATTAGTAATATTAAGCACATAATAATTGTTAACAGTTACATTAGTTGTTGATCTTAAGCCATTATAGCCATAGTAATTATAATCACCATTTACACTATTCGATAGAGTACTGGACCTTATGGGGTCAGATTGGTTAAGAAATACATTGTAATTTACTCTTACACCAGGAGTTTGAACACGAATCACACCATATACATCACGATTGTTTGCAACAACATTACTTTTAATATTAACGTTCATAGTACCATTAGTACCACTAGAAACTAATATTGCTGATCCTCCATTATAAGTTACACTATTACCAATGAATATTGAGTTATCTACGTTGGCTTTAGTACTACCATTAGCACCAGAAGTTATATATACTGCTCCTCCACTATAAGTGGCATTGTTGTCTGTGAATATGCAACCAGTTATATTAGCATTAATAACACCATTATTTCCATTGGTTATTCGAACTCCTGCACAGTTTGTTGCATTGTTATTTGTGAAAGTGGTGTTGATTATATTAATGTTAAATATACTAGGAACAGATGTACCAGTTGTAGTTACATGTATTCCTCCTGCATTAGTTGCGTTATTACCTGTGAAAATAGAGTCAGTAATATTAGCACTAGAACTCTCAATATATATTGCTCCACCATTATTATTTGCAGTATTGTTGCTGAAACTAGAACTAGTTATATCGAGTTTATCATTATAAATATTTAATGCTCCACCATTATTATTTGCAGTATTGTTACTGAAACTAGAATCGGTTATATTAACATTACTATTAGAAATACCGATGGCTCCACCATTACTATTTGCAGTATTGTTATTGAAAGTAAGGTTTGTTATATTAACATTAGAGATAGAACCAAGATAATTAGAAATACCGATGGCTCCACTATCCCTATTTGCAGTATTGTTACTGAAACTAGAACTTGTTATATTAGTATTTTTGATACTTCTGTCATTAAGAATATATATTGCTCCACCATTACTATTTGCAGTATTGTTACTGAAACTAGAACTTGTTATATTAGTATTTCCAGTACAATTATTATAAACGACTGAATATATTGCTCCACCATTA
>NZ_LWMW01000029.1 GCF_001639285.1 Methanobrevibacter cuticularis
ATACCTAAAAGGATAATTAATAAGCTTAAATATAGATATTATGAAACAACTTATTATGGTGGTTATATCTATTTGGATTATAAAAATAAGAATAAGGATGCTGATTTATCAGATAATCGTTTAGATCTTGTTTCAGATAAAAAAGGATATAGGGTTTTTGTTAATATGATGTAAATAGTTTTATTTTTAAATATATATTTAAAAGAAGAATTATTTTATCATTGATTTATTTATATATTATTTTATTTTTAGTTATAGAAATTATATTAATATTATTGAAGTAGTATTTAATTGTTCAGGAGGGAAATAAAATGAAATTTAATAGATTATTATTAATAATAGGAATAGTTGTTTTGGTATCTGTCTTTGTAATGAGTACGAGTTTTGCAGCCAGTAAAAAATCAGAATCAATATATTCAGATAAAATATCTCGATATATTTCAGAAGATTCTTATAAAACTAAAATTTCTGAGATAAAAAAAACTGACATTATTAATGTTAAAAAAGGAGGCTCTACTAAAGGAAATTTCAAGATTTCTGTAAAAGATTCCTTTAAAAATAAGTATAAGATTAAGTCAGTTACAGTTGTGTATAAACATAGATATACTGATTCGGACATAATGGATGAGGTAGAAAGAAAAGTTTATAAAACTTATAAATCTAAGAATAAAAAAATTTTAACTATAAGAGATTTATCTTCCCTAGAAGGCATAGATTATGAATTCGTCAATATTGTTATTAATTATAAAACTAATAAAAAACTGAAACAAGAAACAACATATCTTAAAAAAGCTTATAGATATAAATCAACAACTGTATATATAGGAAAAACAGCTGTTGTAAAAGATATCACTGTAGGAAATCTGAAAAATTTTGTACATATAATTAAAGTTAAAGCTACTAATTCTAAGTATAAAATAAAAACCTTTAAGGTTATTTTTTATAGTTATATAGATATTATTGGAACTATTTATGGACATGGTAAAAATAGCTTAGTGGTTAAAGGACCTATGCATTATGATCCTAGATCAGAAGGAGATTTTGAAATAACTTATTATTAATTCTTTTTCTATTTATTTCTTTTTTTAAAATTTTATAAGTTGGAATTTTTATATTTCTATTAATAATTTTATCATTATGAGATTACTAATATTGTTTTTCAGTGT
>NZ_LWMW01000030.1 GCF_001639285.1 Methanobrevibacter cuticularis
TTATGAATAAATTTAAAAAGACGTCTTTTTGGATGATTTTATTTTTGCTACTTGCTTTGTTGGTAATGGTTAGTTTATCAAACAGTTTTGCAGCAGATACTAATATTACTAATAGTACTGCTGGTGGGCTTAATAACGCAGTTAACCAATCAGCTAATAACGACAGAATAATATTATCAGACGGCACCTATACCGGAGATAATAACACTGGTATAGTTATAAATAAGAACTTAACCATAACTGGAACTAATAAAGTTAATACGGTTCTTGATCTTGGTGGTGGTAGTAAGTTATTCACGATTAATTCTGGTGCAAGTTTAATACTAGCTAATCTAACCATAAAAAACGCACAAATAGGCAACAACAGCTACCTAATAAACAATGATGGTCGAGTCACTATTCAAGACTGTGTTTTTACAGATAACACAATCAACAACCTACTAATCTCACGATCAGTAGTTTATAAGAGTAATCCTAACGATTACACAGTTCAGACTAATATTAGTACTGGTTATTTAGTTTTAAATAATGGTGATATGGTTATACAAGATTCTCACTTCAACAATAACAAGATGAACATTCAATACAACTACTACGAAGAAATACCTTATACAACCAACACCACTATAATATCAAACATACCATATAATACTACTTATATTGGTGGTGGAGGGTTAGTTGTTAATAGAGGAAGGTTAAATATCACAAGATCCAACTTCACAAACAACAACATACAACTCAACCAAAACTTGACCTATAACTACTCAGCAAACGAAAACATCAGAATAACAAGACAAAACAACAACAATACTTATATAAATAGTCAAACCACAAACTATGTTTATGCTTCTATTGTAAACACTGGACAGCTAGAAATAACACAATCAACCTTCACCAACAACACCAACAATTGCAATGTTACAAGAAACTACAACAAAAACATCACAATAGCAACCTCCGGTGATTCAGGTAAAATAACAACGAATGCAGGTTTTTACAATGTCATATTCAACAGTGCTAATATAAATGTTAGAAACAGTGAATTTACTAGTAATGGATACAATACAACATGGATATCCAACAACCCAGAACAAAACACCACACCAGTAAACAATGGCGGAGCAATATATACATCTAGTGGTATTTCTAATAGTAAT
>NZ_LWMW01000031.1 GCF_001639285.1 Methanobrevibacter cuticularis
TAACACTTCTTCCTACAGTTAAACCAGTGATCTGACTATAATTTCCTTCCTCAAAGGTAACATCATTGTCACCTGCAGAGGTATTACTGAGGAAAGCCTGAATCTCAGCATTAGTAGAAGAACTATTAAAGGTAGCAGCACTAACACCAGACAAGACTACAAAGAAACACAAAAACAAGAAGAATATAAGTACTGTATTCCTTAAACGACCTCTACTAAATAGACGAATATTCGTTTCCATACTTAAAGAGCCATTTTCAATTAAATTGTTTGTTTTTGAAATCATTATTTTTTTTCACCTCCTGTTCTAATCAATTAGTTTATAAAAAAAATCTATTATTAATATTTAATAGTATTAATAATAGTATTATACATTAGAAAATAGAGAAAGTAATCACTATCATCTAACAATAATAATTATATTCTATACTATATATAAACTTTATTGAAAAATAATTAATATATATATATATATATATATATCATAAACAAGTAAATAAAAAATAATGAAAAAGAGCTTAAAATACTAAAAAACCTAAAAAACCACAAAAACAATTATGAGGAGTGTCTAATATAGTCCTGAAAGAAAAGATTCTAATTAATGGTTTATTGAAATATTAATCTATTTCATAAATATAAGTTGTTATTATCTTTAATTTCTAAAATAATCTTTATATAATTTTATTATTAAAAAAATATATATTATAATTAGTTAGATTGAGAAATAAATGAATATAAAAGTTTTTAAAAAATATCATTAATTATAAACTTTATTTTCAGGACTATAATTAAAATTTTTAAAAAATTTAATAAAATATATTTCACATATAATATCTTTAAATATTATATAAATATTTATATTATTATTATATTATTATTATTATTATTATTTAAAAATAATATTCATAAAATATATAATTTAAATTTAAAAGAATATAAAATCTTTAAAATGAATTAAATAAAATAATTATTTTATTATAGTTATAAATACATATTATATCAATTGTTTAATGTTTAAAATGATTTATATGGAAATTAATTTCATGAAAATTTCTAAAAAATCCTAATTATGAGACACTCCCA
>NZ_LWMW01000032.1 GCF_001639285.1 Methanobrevibacter cuticularis
ATCGATGGATTATGGAGTTTAACAATACCTAATACAAAGTCAGGACTATCTAACATAGATATATCTTTCTTTGGAGATAATAACTACAATAATGCAACAATAGCTACTAACTACACTGTTAATCCGAAAAATCTTGGAACCACAATCACAATAACCTCAACAAGAAACGGCAACAAAATTACCTACAAAATCACACTCAAAGACAGCCAAGGAAACATATTAGCTAACCAAAATCTTAGTTTAACTATCGCAGGTAAAACTGTAAGTCTTAGGACAAATAGTCAAGGAATTGCACAGTACACATACACAGCAACCAAAGCAGGAAACTACCAAGCAAATACAGCTTTCAATGGATTAAAAACTGAAAACATAATATATGCATCTTCAAGTGGAAAATCCAACACAATAAAAATCACAAAACCAACAATATACGTCTACAAAACAATTCCAAAAGCTAAAAAAATAAGATCCAAAGGCAAAATCTACAAAGTATACACAAAAATCTACTACATCAAAAACACCGGCATATTAACCGGATCCAAACTATACACCAAATCATTCAAAGGCTACACAGTAAACAAAATCTTAAAAACAAGCAACATAAAAACAAACTACAACAAAGCCAAAAAAATCTTAAAAACCAGTGTAAACAACCTCGCCTATGGAAAAATAGCTAAAATCGGAATAAGATGGTACAAAAGAATCGCATAAAAACTTTAATAAAAAAACTAAAGTAAAAATATGTGTATTATAAAAATCTAAAAAAACTTTTAAAAAGAGAGAATAACTTAATTTTTTCCATTCTCTCATATTATTTACTTTAATTATTATTTTAACAGTTGTATATAATTATATAATTATAAAATGATAAAAGGAGATGTTCATAAAATGAAAGATAACGTTTATGGGATTTTCAAACTAAAAAGAGATGAAAACAACAAAATCATTAAAGAATCATTATACATCCACAGTGTCGACTTCAACACTATTGAAAATATTTTTAAAATTGAAAAAAACGGATTCAACAATGAAAACCATCTAATTAGGGAACTAACAAAAGAAGAAATA
>NZ_LWMW01000033.1 GCF_001639285.1 Methanobrevibacter cuticularis
AAAATAAAATAAGTCTAATTTTAAAAAGGTCTTTAAAAATCTTAAACCAATCAACAACTGACTAATTAAATAAAATTAATAAAATAAAGAACATCTAAGAGAAATATTTCTAAAGTTGACAGAGTTGTTATATAATAGAAAAAGTTTAATAATAATTCATTTATAGTAGTATTTATAATATTTATATAAATTGATTATTATAAAAATTATCTATTAACTATACTTGCTACTAGCTATTAAAAAGATTAATTTATAATTTGTAGTAATTAGTAGTATCAGAATTAATTTAATCAGGGGTTTATATGATAGTAGAAAATCAAATCAAAGATATTTTAAAAACTCGTAAAGTCCATTTAACTTTAATAGATCCAGATGAACAATCTTCAGAAGCTGCTGTGCAAATAGCTAAAGCTGCCATAAGTGGGGGAACTGATGGAATAATGCTTGGAGGATCTACTGTAGATGGAGATCAAATTGATGCTACAGCTAAAGCACTATCTGAGAATATTGATCTTCCTATAATTATTTTCCCTGGAAATACAAGCAACATAAGTAAATATGCTGATGCAATATTCTTCATGAGTTTTTTAAATTCAAATAATCCTTACTGGATAATGGGAGCTCAAGCATTAGGTGCACCAGCTGTTAAAAAAGCAGGAATTGAAGCTATTCCAATGGGATATATGGTTGTTCAACCTGGTGGAACAGTTGGTTGGATAGGGGAGGCGAAATTAGTGCCTAGAAACAAACCAAAAATCCCTGCTGCATATGCTATTGCTTCAGAGATGTTAGGTATGAGGTTTTTTTATCTTGAAGCAGGTTCTGGTGCAGAACAGCACATTCCTCCTGAAATGGTCACTTATTCAAAAAAAGCTACTGATAACATGGTTCTTGTTGTAGGTGGAGGGATCAGAACAAAGGAAGCGGCATATGAAATAGCTAAAGCTGGTGCAGACATAATAGTTACAGGAACAATAGTTGAAGAAACTATTGATGTTGAATCAAAAATAGCTGAATTGGTTGGAGCTATTAGAAAAGCCTCAGAATAAAAATTTCAAAAAATAAATGGTTTAAATGAAATTTATTTTTAATAAAACTTATTTTTAATAAAATTTATTTCTAATAAAACTTATTTTTAATAAAATTTATTTCTAATAAAAATTATTTCTAATAAAAATTATTTGTTATTCATTTATTTCATTATTTATTTTCATTTTATTAATTTTTATTATCAATTTTAGTTGGTTTAAATGTTAGAATCATTATATGAAAAAGCAGTTCAAAAAAAAGGAATCCTAAATAAAGACTTAAAACATTATGATATTAAAAATATTGATGTTTATAATTATTGGAAAAAAATAAAAATAGCTAAATCCAACAAAGACTTTACTTTGGCAGCAGGGGATGGCAGCTTAAATAAAAAGAAATTTTTAAGTTTTAATTTTTATGCAATAGCTTCGGAATCTTTGATATATAATAATGAATTGATTAAAATTGAAAATTCTGAAATCAATATTATTCCTCATAGCAAATTTGTAGAAGATAGACTTCGTAATTATATGGGTATTTTTGAAGTTAAAAGTGCTTTAAAACTTATTAATGATTATGATATTGATTATTATTTATATGATGGTTCTATTTTGGGAGATCTTATAAGGCCATTTCCACTTGAAGAAAAAATTCCTAAAGAAGTAAGATATGATTTATTAGATTTATTTGAAGATAATCTTAGAAGAGAAATAAATTCTTATAATGTTGAGATTTCTTCTAGTAAAGTAGTCAACACAAACTCAAAAGTAAAATCACACCCTAAAGAACTTAAAAATTATAATACTACTAAATATTTAGGATATTTAGAAAATATTGAAAAATTATTATCATTATCTTATCTTTTAAAAGATAAAGAAAAGATAATAGCTATTTCTAAAACTTCTACTGCTACTGATTATTTTGATCTTAATATTCCAGATATTGCTATTTTTGATAAATCTAAGTTTAGTCGAGAAACTGGCTATTCTAGTCATAAAATAAAATCTGTAAATGAGGAAAAAAACATCAAACATGAGTTTCCTGTTGAAAATGACTTTTTTAAGAGTTTAACTTTCACAATATTTTATGTGAGAATTGAAAAAAATAAAAATATTCTAAAAGTTGAATTACCTTATAAAGCAACTGAAGATGAAATAAGAGATATTATTGAAATTATAGCTAAAGATTCCATAGAAGGTTATCCATATCTTCTTAAAAAAGCTCATCATGATGTTGTAATTAGAAAAAAAGATATAGAACAATTATCTAAAATAGTTGGACTTTATGAAAGAACAGGTAGAGAAATGCTTTAAATCTTGTTATTTAGTTGATTTTAATTAGTAATGGCTATTTAGTTGATTTTAATTAGTAATGGTTATTTAATTGATTTTAGTTAGTAATGGTTATTTGGTTGGTTTTAGTTAGTAATGGTTATTTAGTTGATTTTAGTTAGTAATGGTTATTTAATTAATGTTATTAATTATATAATATAATATTATTGTATTGCTAATAATAAATTCTATAATTTCTAATATTAATTTAATAAATTAGCGTAATTTAATGGTGTGATTCATGAAAATAGAAATAGCTAACTTTGAGGATTTAGAAGAGATATTAAAATTACAAAAATTATCATATGTTAGTGAAGCTGAGTTACATAATGATTACTCAATCAAACCCCTTACTCAAACTTTAAAAGAAGTCCAAGAAGATTTCAAAAGAGGTATTGTTTTAAAAGCTATTTCCAAAGAATCTAATAATATTATTGGTTCTGTTAGAGCATACAGTGAAAATAATGTTACTTATATTGAAAAGCTCATAGTTCATCCGGATTATCAAAATAATGGAATTGGTAGAAAATTAATTGAGGGTATTGAAAACTATTATCCTAATGAAAGATTTGAATTGTTTACAAGTCATAAGAGTGATAAAAATCTTTATTTATACAATAAATGTGGTTATCAAGAATTCAAAAAGGAAAAAGTGTCTGATGTCTTTTATTTTATTTATTTAAGAAAAGAAAATTATTAATATGGTGGTTTTATGATTATTGGAAGATGTATTGGTGAAACATCACTTGTTGATGTAGGATTCATTTCAAAGGAAATGCCTAAAGTAGGAGAGTATGTATCCTTAAATTATGATGGTAAAACTATTTTAGGAATGATTGAGTCTCTTGTAAGAGGTAGTGTTTCATTAAACGGAGATATATATGATCCTAATACTATTGAAAAAATTAGAGAGATTGAGGGAGATGATTTCTATATCAAAGGCAAAGTCAGAATTCTTGGAGATATTGATGATAATCTTCGAATTCCTAGGACTCCTGCACCACCTGGAACTGAAATTAAATTAGCAGATGAATCTATATTAAAAGAAGTCTTCCAAGTTGATAACTCACTTAAAATTGGTCATCTTATTAGTCAAGAAAATGTTGAGGTTAATGTAGATATAAATAAGATGGTGTCTCGCCATTTAGCTATTTTGGCAATGACTGGGGCAGGAAAATCTAACACAGTATCGGTTCTTATTGATGGATTATTAGAGTGCAATGGATGTATGCTCATTTTTGATATGCATTCTGAATATGTTGGGGCTGAATTTAATAATGGTGAAGTAAATATTATAGATCCTATTATAAACCCATTGTATATGTCATTTGCTGAGATAAAGGGATTAGCTAATATACCAAGTTCTGCTTATATTCAAGAAAGATATTTTAGAGAAGCATATAAAGATGCAAGTAATTTAGCTAAAGAAGGAAAAACAGATTCTAGGGACTTCATAGAAATTATGAGGAGTATTCTTCAAAAATGGTTTGATAAGGAGATGTTTAGGAATAAAGAACTCAGTGGAGCAGATAAAAACAAAGTCATGGATGTTATTAATAAAGTAGATGATTTACAGACTAAATATTATTCATTATTAAATATAAATGCAGGAAACATTCTTAGTCAAATTCAACCTGGAAAAGCTAATGTATTGAATTTAGGACAGACTGATGAATCTGCAGCTGAAGTTATAGTTAGTCATGTTCTTAGAAATGCACTTACAAGTAGAAAAGCATTTATGCATAATAAAAAAGAAGATTTATACAATAAGCATCTTGAATTTCCAGTTTTCTTTATATTGGAGGAAGCTCATATATTGGCTCCAAAAAGTCGATCCACTAACTCTAAATTTTGGATTAGTAGACTAGCTAGAGAAGGTAGAAAATTTGGTCTTGGACTTTGTTTAGTGAGTCAAAGTCCTAAATCAATTGATCCTGATGCACTATCTCAAGCTAACAACATGATAATTCTTCGACTTGTTGAACCACAAGATCAAAGACACGTTCAATCAGCAAGTGAAAGTTTAAGTGAAGATCTTGTTAATCAGTTACCTTCACTGAATATTGGTGAAGCTATGATTCTAGGACTTATGGCAAAAGTACCAACTCTAGTTAAAATTGATGAATTCAAAGGTCGTACTCATGGGGATGATATTGACATTATTTCAGCATGGAAATCAAAAAAAGAAGACGATGAAAAAATAGTAAATGAACAAGAACAAGAATTTCGAGATTTAGGTGGTAATTATTAATATTAATCACTAATTATTGCTAATTATTACTTATTATTCTTTATAATTTCTTATTATTACTTATTATCATTTATCATTACTTATTATTCTTTATAATTTCTTATTATTACTTATTATCATTTATTATTACTTACTATTCTTTATAATTTCTTATTATTAGTTATTATCATTTATTATTACTTATTATTCTTTATAATTCCTTATTATTAGTTATTATTCTTTATTTCCAGTTTATTAAAATATTTAGGAAAAATAATTAGTTATAATAAAAATTACTAATTATTATTAATCTCATTATAATATTTACTAGAAATTTAGTAAAAAAATAATTATCATTATTATTCATAATTTGCTATGACAACATTATAATAAATAGCTTTAATAGAAATAAAATCATATAAGAATAATAGTTAAATATAATTATCAATGATTATTTTCTTAATGTCATGTCCTACAACAATCTATTGATAATTATAAGTTTATGATGATATTATTGATTTATATTACTATCTCTTTATAGTAATACTTATAAATTTGAAAAAGATATAAATTATTAATTTAGAAGTTTGTAATGAAAAACTATTAATTTAACTTTACAATTTTAATTAATTTAGAACTTTATAATGAAAAACTATTAATTTAACTTTACAATTTTAATTAATTTAGAACTATAATGAAAAACTATTAATTTAACTTTACAATTTTAATTAATTTAGAACTTTATAATGAAAAACTATTAATTTGTAACTTTAGGAGGGAAAATATGAAATTTGCTCATTTAGCTGACACTCATTTAGGATATCGGCAATATGGATTAATAGAAAGAGAAGAAGATTTTTATAATGTATTTAATGATATCGTAGATAAAATTATTGAAGAAAGAGTCGATTTTGTAATTCATAGTGGTGATTTATTTGAAATGGCAAAGCCTTCTCCTAACGCTCTGCTTGTTTTTCAAGAAGGCTTGATGAGAATACATGATTCTGGTATCCCATTCTATGCAATAGCTGGAAACCATGATACAATCATGCGTAAAAATGCTCTTCCACCCCAAGTCTTATATAAAAAACTAGGTCTTACTTTAATCAGTCCTGATAATTCTGTTGTTAAAAGCTCATTTTTAAGAGAAAATGATATTTTCATGGGAGGATTTCCATTTATACCAAAATCACAAAATGAATTTTTAAAATCCAAATTCAATGAATTATCTAAAAAAGCAGAAGATTATTCAATGAAAATTTTAGTTTCTCATCAAGGAATTGATAAATACATTCCTTTCCAATATGAATTGGAAATAGCTGATATCCCAACTAATTTCAATTATTATGGATTTGGTCATCTTCACAACAGAGTTGTAGATGATTTTGGAGATGGAAAACTTGTTTATCCAGGATCTACAGAGATTTGGAGAATTAATGAATTAGGGGATTATAAAAAGAATGGTAAAGGCTTCTATCTTGTAGACATAGGTGGGGATATTCCTGAAATCGAACCAATCAATTTAGATCTTCCAAGAGAATTTATATCAAAAAATATTGCATATGAGAAACTTGATTCAGAGTTATTAACCTTACAAAGATATATTTCTTCTTTAAAGGATAAACCAATTCTTAATATAACTATTGAAAAAGGGAATTTCAACATTTCAGATATGTATAAACAGCTAAATGAAGCTTTTTCAAAATCTTGCTTATTGATAAGACCTACTTTCAAAACTGACACAATGATAAATGAAGAAAATATCAATGGAGATAATAGTTCATTAGAACCAAGAGATCTATTGATTGAACATCTTAAATCTTTTGACAATGAGGACATAAGTAATTTAGCTATTGATCTCTTAGATAATCTTTCTAAAGATAAATTAGAAGAATCTGAAAAAATAGCTAATAATTTTTATGAAGAATATTTTGGAGAAAACAAGGTAAGCAATTAAAGTTAAGGATTATATTGCATTTACTATAGTTTCAACCTATTATTAGTTAATTCGTTATAAACATTGACCTATTATTAGTTAATTCATTGTAAACATTGACCTATTAGTTAATTTATTATAAACATTGACCTATTATTAGTTAATTCATTGTAAACATTGACCCATTATTAGTTAATTTATTATATAAGCATTAATCAATTATTAGTTAATTCATTGTAAACATTGACCTATTATTAGTTAATTTATTATATAAGCATTAATCAATTATTAGTTAATTCATTGTAAACATTGACCTATTATTAGATAATTCATTATAAACATTGTTATTAATCCATATTGTGATAAAAATGATATTTACAAAATTAAAACTTAAAAATTTTAAATCTTATAGTAATGCCATCATTGATTTTGAAACAGGAATCAACATAATAGTTGGTGAAAATGGAGCTGGAAAATCTACTATTTTGGAAGCTATTAGTTTCGTACTATTTAAACAACATTCTGGAAAGAAAATTGATAATTTAGTTCGAATTACAAAGAATAAAAATTCTCATGAAACCATGTCTGTTAGTTTAGAATTTAATTCAAATGGAAATAAATACAAAATTAAGAGATCTAGGTCCAGTACTTCCAAAGCAGAATTATTACTTAAAGATGAAGAAAGTTATATCAGAATAGCTTCTGGAGATACTTCAGTTAATGAAGAGATTCAATCAATTATTAACATGGATGCAGATTTGTTTCTAAATGCTATATATATAAGACAAGGAGAAATAGCTAATCTAATTGGTAAAACTCCTTCTGAAAAGAAACAGTTAATTGGAAAGTTAATGGGTATTGAAGATCTTGAAAAAGCTTGGAAAAATAGTTTACCACTGATTAATATCTATGAAAATCAAAAATCAGAGCTTAAAGGGAGAGTATCATCAACATCTAAATTAGATGAAGAGTTAAAAACTAAAATAGTTATTTTAGATGATTTAAAAATTAGAGCCACGGATTTTGAAAAGGAATTCAAGGATCTTGAAAGGTTAAAAGAAAAAAAAGAAGCTGAAAAGTTTAATATAGAATCAGAAAAAGTTATCTTTGATAAGTTAAATAATAATCTTCTTAATGAAACTGAAAACATTAAAAAAATCATTGATGATAAAAAGAACTTTCAGACTCAATTAGATGAAATTAATAAAATGGAAGAAGAAATGCAAAGCCTTGAAAAATATGTAAATAAGCTTCCATTGTATCTTAATTTTCAAGAATCTGTGAATAATCTAAAACATCTTAAAAAAGATGAAAAATATTATGAAGATAAAATAGCTTCTATAAAAAAGCAAAAAGAGATTTTAAAACAAGAAAGACCTCTTTATGAGGAATATATTCAGATTCAAAACAAATTAAATGATTTTAATGAGAGAAAATCAAAAATTGAAGGTAAATTAGAGGTAGCTAAAAAACTTGAAGAAGATAGGGCTTCTCTAAGTGAAGAAATTAACATTACTAAAACTAAGATTGATGAATTTTTAGATAATTCAAGTAAATCATTAAATATAGATATTGAAGATTTTGAGGATTTTAAAGAGAAATTAATAGAAATCAAATCCGAACTTTCAGATAAACTTAAGGAAGTAACTGAAGAATATAAATCTAAATCTCAAGAAGTTCCGAGATTAGAAGAAGGAATAAAATCTGCAGAGAAGCCTTTAGTTGAATTAGAACAAATTGACAATCAATGTCCTGTTTGTAAATCAGATATATCTGAAGATAAAAAAACTGAATTGATCAATTCTTACAATGATACTATTAAATATAACACTGAAAAAGTTTCTAAATTAAAAAATGGATTAAAGAAGCTTGATACTGAAATGATTGTATTTGAAAATAAGCTTAAGGATCTACAAATTATTGAAAATGATATCAATAAACATGAGTCTTCACTAGAAAATATTATAAAGAAAAACCTTGAGAAAATAAAAGAATTAGATAATGAATTAAACTCTAAAGAAGAAACTGAATCCAAACTTAAAGATATTTTATTATTGATTGATACTCAGAAAAAACGACAGGATATTACTAAAGAGAATTATGATAATTATATTCATGGTGAAGGATCACTTGATACATTAGGAAAAGAGCATGAAGCTAGGGATAAATTAAGAGAAATCATTAGAAATGTGGATATTGAAATAGAAAAAATAAAAGAAGCTATTTCTAAAGATAATTATCTATCAACTCAAATTGAAGAAGAAGATCTTAAAAGTAGAATTGACGATTTGATGGAAAGAAATAGGAGATACAATGAACTAAAGGGTTCAATTAAACAAAAATCTATCATAGAATCTCAAATTAAATCTAAAAACGATGACTTTGATAGTATAAGATCTAAAATAGATAACATCAATCACGATATTAAAGCTTCTAAATATGATGAAGAAATCTATAAGAAAATTCTTTTCATCTATGAAAGATCTCAAGAAAGATTAACAGAATTAAACAAAATCATGTCTGAAATTAAGGGAAAAGCTACTGAAATAATAGCTAACATTGAAGAATTAACCAAAAAACTCAATGAAAATGATGTATTAAAAGAAAAATTAGAAAATATTGATGATTATCTTAGACTTCTTAAAGAGATTCGAGAACTTTACAATAAAGATGGTATTCAAAAAGAATTAAGAAACCGTTCTAAACCACTTATTCAAAAATACACCAAGGAATTCTTTGAACAATTTAACTTTAATTACTCAGACCTAATAATTGATGAAGATTATAATGTGTCTGTTTATGGCCCAGAAGGAGAAACTAGTTTAGACATGGTTAGTGGTGGAGAAAAAATAGCTATTGCACTAGCTCTTCGCCTTGGAATCACTCGAGCAATGTCTAAAGGAAATATTGAAACAATACTTCTAGATGAACCTACCATCCATTTAGATAATTATAGAAGACAAGAACTAATTGATTTACTTAGAAAAATGGCAGTTCTCCCTCAGATGATAATTGTAACTCATGATGCAGAATTAGAAAATGCAGCAGATAACATCATTAAAGTTCTAAAGCAAAATGGAATTTCTGAATTGGTGTTAGAAGATTAACTCAATTATTTCAGCAGTGTTTTTATTAGATTAACTCAATTATTGCAGCAATGTTTTTATTATATAATTTTTTATTTTAACATATTCTTATTATGTGGTGTCTAAAGTATTGTTTAAAAATATTTCACAATTTATTTATAAAATTTGAGGTATACAGAAAATTCATAGAACTCATTAGCAATAAACCGTGAAAAAGTATCCTAAAAATAATTTAAAAGTTGATAACGCTTTTTAGAGTATCCACAATACAATTAACATTCCAACCTACCAGTGAATTAGCTACTTTTTCAAGATTTTCAGGAACTTCTTCTAAACCATGGGGTCTTACAAGGATTATAGGTTTCTTGTACTTTAATGCTGTTTCTACAATAGAATCGATGTCTTCTTTATTTTTTTCATATAATCCTGCTAAAATTATAACAACATCTATTTTGTTGAAAAATTTCTCTGACATATTTAGATAAGATCCAGTCACTGATTCTTTCCATAAGAAATCATTTTTTGAATACAACTTTTCTACAAATTGAGGATATTCATTGTTGGCATCCAATCCTTTACTTATTAAAAGATTATATATCCTATCATCATTATCTTCTTCAAACATCTAAATTCTCTCCTTTGATTTTTTTTATTAACCATTAGCAAATGATAGCTAAGTTAAAATAATTAATAACTATATGACAAATAAATATAAAAACATAATTGTATCATCTAAATTATTCATTTACGCATTGTAGTTTATTATGATAACATTATTTTTAAATTATTAAATTATTTTATTAAAAAATTACAAATGTCATTTATAATTTTCTGGTTATTCTATTAAATATTTATTTAAATTTTGGCTTTTTAGAAATCATGTTTGGATTTTTCATGTTAAATATTTTTGTGTGGTGATATATGTCATAACAAGTGTTTTTGAGTTCAGTTTCTTTATTTTTTTAGTTGATTACTTCTATTTTGGTTAATAGCTTTGTTTTTGCACTTTTTTTCATCATTTATTCTTTTGATTGAATTGTTATTATAATTTTTATATCTTATGGTTGATTATTATTGTTGTAGATTTTATTAGTTTTTATTTTTATATATGGACATTCTATTATTATCAGTATGTTATTTTTAAACCCCTCGAATTCGAGGGGTTTAGAAAACAAGCAGGTTTAAATGCATTTAAATTATCACTGAAAAATGGATAGAAAAAACAAATGCTATTGGAATAATTTCCAAACCTGGACGTTATGGTGGAACATATGCTCATAAAGACATTGTTTTTAAATTTGCAAATTGAATCTCTGTAGAATTTGAATTATATATTGTTAAAGAGTTTCAAAGGCTTAAAAAAGATGAATTAAAATCTAAAGAATGGAGTCTTCAAAGAACCTTATCAAAAATAAACTATAGCATCCATACTGATGCAATTAAGGATAAAATTATCCCTCAATTAGTTACTAAAAAACAATCCCAGTTTGTTTATGCAACTGAAGCTGACTTGTTAAATGTCGCTCTTTTTGGTAAAACTGCTTCTCAGTGGAAAAAAGAAAATTCTGAGAAAAATGGAAATATGAGAGATTATGCAACCTTAGAACAATTAGTAGTTCTTTCAAATATGGAAAGTATAAATGCATTATTAATCCATCAAGAACTCCCTCAATCAGAAGATTGATAGAATTAAACAAAGTTGCTATTACTCAAATATCCTCGTTAATTAATAATAAACAAATAAAATAACTGAAATAAACAATAATCTAAGGATTTAAGAATATTTAAATAGATATGAGAATCTAATATGCAAAATTATTATCATAATTACTATTTTTCTAAAAAAATCTATAATAATAATAATTGGATAAAACTCATTATAAAATAAAACTCATTATAATATTTAATAAACTGTTTTAGAATGATATTGGCTGGGAAATAATTATAAATCATGAAAACAATTATAAAAATCCAATATGATCTCTACAGAGCTTAAATTTCATATTAATATTATAATTACATTAATATTATGCAATTTAATTTATATATTATTTTAATAAAAGACTATTAATAAAAAGACATTAATAAAAATAATAACATATAATGATACATAATAATATATTATGTATATTGTGATTATAATGATAAATTTATAATATTTTATGTATAGTGTGCTTATAATGATAGATTTATAATATTTTCATAATATTTCTATTTATAATGATTATTGAGAATTTATTAAAGGGAAAAAATGAAGGCAGCTGTTGTTGGATTGGGAGTGGAAGGAATAAAAGCAACTAAAGCACTTTTAGACTATGGGTGGAAAGTTTATGCTACTGATTTACAAACAGAGATTGATTTAGAGGAACTAAAAATATCAATATCTGATGCAAAGATATCTACATATGATGAGAAAATTAATATCTCTACCAATAACTTAACTATAGACTTAGGTTATCTTGATGAATGTGAAATAGATAGTAGTGATGCTATTGTAATAAGTCCTAGTTTATGTAATACTAAAATAGCTAAAAAAGCTTTATCTTCTGGTAAACTCTTAAGTGATATATTGGATAAACATAAAGAAATTTTTACAATTGGAATTACTGGTACCAATGGAAAAACAACAACATCTTTGATTCTTAAAGAAATATTAGAAAATGCTGGTAAGAAGATTCTCATTGGAGGAAATGCTGGTGGAGGATTTGAAGGGTATTATGACCTTATTTTAAAAGCTGAAAAAGGAAATTATGATATCATCATAATAGAAGTTTGTGATATGACATTAGAATTTTGTGATTATGCATTTAACTTCGATCTTGTTGGTTTAACCAATATTGGAAATGATCATATAGATGTTCATGGTTCCATTGAAAACTATAAAAATTCTTTATTAAACTTTTCAAAGAATAAAACTACATTTATTGATAAAAATCAGATCTATCTCAAAGAATTTAAAGAATCTAATCAAATTAATGAGCTTGTAGAATATGATGAATCAAACTATGATCTTAAGCTGTTTGGAAAATTTAACCGATTAAATGCAGGATTAGCTACAGCAATAGCTAAAGTTTTAGATGTTGAGGATTTTATAATTAAAAATACTTTAGGAAACTTTGAACCTGTTGAAGGAAGGTTAAAAGAATTTAAATTGAATGATTCCAAAATTTATATTGGTAAAACAGATAATTCTGATGCAGTAAAGTCTATCTTAAATGAAAAGTATTTTTATGCTACTTTTATAGGAACTCCTAGATCTAATGAAGAGCATAGATTTGAAATTCTTGATACTGTTGCTTCACACAATCCAGAAATAATTGTACTATTCCCTGGTTTAGAAGATACCGTTGAATTTGGATTATATAGATTAAAGTCTATTGGATATGAAGGAAGAATTGAAATAGCTAACAACCTTGATGAAATCATTTCATTATTAGCCGAATATTCTCATGAAGATGCTATTTTCATTGGTGGAAATGGTCAAAAAAATATAATTGAGATTCAGGATAGATTAGAATTATTAACAAAGAATTGTAATTAATTTTTCATTGTTCTTATTTTAATAAAATTTATTTAAATTAAATATTATATATTGTATGAGATTTTATGATTTTATTTAAATTAAATATTATATATTGTATGAGATTTTATGATTTTATTTAAATTAAATATTATATATTGTATGAGATTTTATGACTTTTTAAAGAATTTGAAAGTAATATATGTATTATTCTTAATTTTTTTAATTTAATTTTTTAAAAACGAGTCATGACCAGAGATTAAATTTTGAAAAAAATCTGACTTTTAATCAGAACTCAAACTACTTTAATTTAAATATAAAAATTGATCTGTTAATTTGGTTTAAAATATTTCACAATTAATAGAATATACTAATTCTATTTAAAAAACCTTAAACTTTATAAATTAGTAGGTACTATATTATAATATATAATAGTTTATTTAGCTCATGTCTGATTTGATTTAAAATTTATTTAAATCAGATTTAGTTAGATTTAAAATTTATAATCTAGAATAATAGCTATTTACAATTATCTAATTGTTTAATATTAGAAATATTTAATAATAGGTTGATATTGTGATTTCAGGGAAAAAAATTCTCATTGTTGGTGCAGGAAATGCAGGTCGACCTGTAGCAAATCTCTTAAACTATTTAGATAATGAAGTTATAGTCACAGATATTAATCCTTTTAATGATCTTCCTAAAAAGGCTAAGAGAAAGATAAAAATCCTTAAAAAAAGAGGAATAGCTTTTGAGTTAGGATATCATGATGAAAATATCTTAACTAATGTGGACAATATTTATATTTCTCCTAACATTCCAGAAAATGATTTTATTAAAAAAATTCATGAGTTAGCTAAAATAGAGAAAATAAGTATAATTGAAAATAGAGATATAGGGAAAATTTTAAATTCATTAATAGCTATTCCTATGGTAGGAATAGCTGGAACTGATGGTAAAACTACCACAACTAATATGATTAATTTTGCACTTGAAGATAATTTTGATACCTTGATATTTTCATCACTTCAGGATTCTCTTGTAATTGAAGGCTTAGTTGAGATGATTGTGAATGGTGAAAATAAAGATAAAGAATTAGCTATTTTTGAACTTCCACATGGAACTATACGAATGGCTGAAGGATTGGAACTTGATGCTGGTGTTTTAACTAATTTAACTCCTGATCATATGGATGAATTTAAGACATTTGAAGAGTACATTGATCGTAATATAGCTATTGAGAAACTTCTTAAAAAGGATGGTCTAATGATAGTTAACGGAGATGACCCTATAGTCAGTGGTAGACTAAATACATTTACTCATGATTATATTGTTTATGGCCTTAAAAATCCTCAAAAAATTGAATTTGAAGGAAATAGCTATTATAATAATGATGTAGAGTATGATATAATAGCTAAGAATATTGAATTAAATGGTCTTAATGGTTCTAACTTCACAATTGTTTCTAGTAAATTACCAACATTGGTCTGTTCTAATTGTAATGAAATTAATTGTAAATGTGGTAGTTTTAAAAGAAAAACCATTCCTCCATTTGAAAAAGAAATTAGTATTGAAGTTCCAGGCTTGTTGAATGTTGAAAATACCTTAGCTACTTTAATCATGTCTTTGATTTTGGGAAGTTCTTTAGAAGATTCCATTAAAAAAATGTCTACATTTAAAGGTGTTAAAGGAAGATTTGAAAAAATTGATTGTGTTAATCCTATGAGTGTTTCTACTTCTGAAAAGAATACTGTTTTCCATGGAAGTAATTCTTCTTTATCTTCTAAAAGTAATTCTTCTTTATCTTCTAAAAGTGGTTCTTCTTTATCCTCTGAAAGTGATTCTTCTTTATCTTCTAAAAGTGGTTCTTCTTTATCCTCTGAAAGTGATTCTTCTTTATCTTCTAAAAGTAATTCTTCTTTAAAAATGAATAATCATTCTTTAGGGATTAATATTTTTATGGATGCTGCTCATAATCCTGAAAGTATGGAAAAGCTATTTGAAGGATTAGATATTTCAGGTAGATTAGTAATCAGTTTAGATAATCCTGATACTCTTACAGTACGAAATAAATTTAAAATTGGAGAAGTTTTATCCAAATTTTCAGATGTTATAATAGTTAGTTCTAAAAATGAAACAATTGAAACATTAGATCCAAATGCATCCTTGGAAGTTCTAAAAGGTGCAGGAGAAATTGAATCTTATATGACTGAAAATGTTGTTGATTCTATTTTTAAAGCATTATCAATCGCAACTGATGGAGATAATATTATTCATATTGGTCCGGGAGTAGTTAATGCTTATGATAATATAAAAAAAGATATTAAAGATGCTATAAGTTTTTACAGGGCTATTTCAGGAAATGTTATAGTTATTGGGGGTTGTGGAACTGTAGGAAGTTTAATGGCTAGAGTTTTGAAAAATAATAATGTCGATGTTACAATTTCTGATTCAGCACCAAACACTCCTTTAAATCGAATTTTTAAAGAAGAAGGCATTACACTCGATTTAGGAGGCCATAATGAAGATTTACTAAAATCTGCTTCTTCATTCTTCCTAGCTCCTAGCTTACTAAATAATAAAAAACTTAAGAATTATTTAAAATCATTGGTTGATGTTCCAATTTTTAGTGTTGATGAAGTATTAAAATACTTCAAATCAGATAAACTTGTACTTGGGATTACGGGGACTAATGGAAAAACTACAACGACTAATATTTTAAAAAATATATTCACGGTATCTGGACTAAAGGTAACTGAGCACATGCTTGATATTCAGGGAAATACTGAGTTAATACCTTCACTTCAATCAAGATTAGATGGTGATGTGGGGGTTGTTGAAATAGGAACATTTGGAAATATAGGTGAAGTGAAAAATTCAGCTATTGGTGCAGATGTGAATATTGGTATAATAACTAATATTTCAAAGGATCACTTGGTAGATGGAGACTTTGAGAGCTATATCAGTTGTAAAAAAGAGATTTTAGAAGTTGCAGATACATTGATTCTAAATGCTGATGATCCACTAGTTAGCTATTTAGCTTTATCCAAGAATAAAGAAGATGTTATTTTCTTTGGAATTAATTCGGATCCCTTACTCATTCCAGTCAATAATAATTTAAACAAAGATGATTTTAATGAAACAAGACCATGTTATCTATGTGGAGATGTTTTAAAATATTCAAGATATTATTTGGGTCATTTAGGAGATTATCAATGCCATTGTGGATTTAAAAATCCTATTTTGGATGTTGAAGCTAAAAATATATCTATTAAGGATGATAGTTATCAATACACTCTGAAAATAGCTGAAAATGAAGGAAAAGTTATTTTAAAAACTGGGGGAATAGCTAATATTTATAATTCATTAGCAGCAGCTACTGGTGCTTGGGTATCAGGAATTAATTTTGAAGATATTGTTAAAGGTATAAATACATTTGGAGGAGTTTCTGGAAGGTTTGAGATCTTAAATGATTCACCAAAGATCATTTTAGATTATGCTCATAATCCTTCTGGTGTTAAATCCATAATTCAAGCTGTTTTAGACCTTAAGAATAATACTAATCTTAAGAATAATACTAATCTTAAGAATGATAGTAATATTGAGATTGAGGATATTAAATATAATAACGATAATAATGGGGAGAATATTAATATTAAGGATAATAAGTATAACAACGATTATAATTTGGAAGATATTAATAAATTTACCAATGACATTAATGGAGGCAGGGATGCTAAATTCATTATTTTAAACACTATATCTTCAGAAAGTGGTGAAGAAGGGGATTTAAAAATAGCTGAGCTATTATCCTATGGAGATATTGTTATTCCAGTTTCTAATTCAGCATATAATTTTTCAGAACATATAAATACAGAAGTTTTATATATTGATTCAGACTTTGAGTATTGTAAAAAAGGAACCTTAGGAGCAAGTTTTGACCAGGTAAAAAAGGGCATTGAACTTGGACTAAAAATAGCTAATAAGAATGATATAATATTAATAATCGGAGAAGCTGGGGTAAAATATTCAAAAGATATTTTGGAAGTTAAATAACATGTAATTATCAAATAATAATCATTATATAATAATATATTAATCAATATATAATTGGAAATGAACAAAAAACATATTTTATAGACTATTGGGTATATAGGGTAAGGGTTAACATGTTAGAGAGGTATTCAAGAAGAAAATCGTTTAAAATTTTAGTATTGTTAATAATTGTTGTCATTGTTTTAGCATCTTTTTCAATTATTGGTGCTTCTGAGTATGATTCAAATAATATTAAAGATGTAGCAGATGTGCCTATTGGAAGTACAGTTCTACCAGGTACTCATGTGATTGATGATGGTAAAATTATGAAATATCCTCTTGCTACAAATTTCAATTACCTTTTTTATAAAATTAAAGGATTAAAATTGTTAGATGCTTTTATTTCAATTACAACTGGTACTGTATCTGTACCTGTTTATAAAATTTCTGAAACTGGCATTTCTGATGATGGTGATGCTCAAGGTTTTGAAGGTCCAGGAGTATTAGTTTTTGAGAATCAGAAATTATCTGTTAAATCACCAGATAATTTTGTATGGGGACATACGACTCCTTACACACTATTGGTTAAATCTAAAGATGGAATAAATCTTGTTGAGAACAATAAAACTATATCTACTATAGCTAGTAATAATATAAATAACAATACTATTCCTCATGATTATGTATCAATTGAAGAAATAGAAGAATGGTATAATAAAACAACAATTGGGGATAGCATGGTAGTAAAGTATGCTTTATCTAATTTTTCAGATGGTAGAAATTTAATTAAACCTGATGAAATCAAAAAGATTTTTGGTGAGGATATTTACAACTATACAACAGTTCATAACTTGAATTCTCCAATACTAGTATATATGCATAATTATACTGAAGAAGAATATACTGAAGGCTATAGCTATTTAGGTTCTTATCCTCAATATAATGATGCAAATAGGGCATTTAACGCTCAACAATTTGCTAAAGCATGGAATGGGACAATAATCCCTCCAAACTCTTCAAGTTCTGGACAATCTGTAGTTGGTTTCGCTAGCTCAATAGATCCAAAAGCTCCAGGAGGTGCAGCATCCCATGGAGTCTGCCCAGCAGCAAGAGCTTTAAGATCTGCAGTATTATCTGCTGATTTTCCATTACCTTCTGGAATGAATGGGGATTTTAACGCTGTTAATTTTGGTGTAAATCCAGGATCTGGAATTTATGTCACTAACTCTGAGAAATATCCTGTGAAAATTGTTATGTGGACTGAAGGGAGTGGAACAGGAACTGTTATATATGCAAAATTAATTAAATTCGTCCCCAATTAATTATTAAGCGTTCATATTCTAGATATATAATTTATTATCTTTAATTAATAAATAATATCCCTATATGTTAACTTTTGATTGGGTAATATTCATAATTTTTTAGTTAGGAGAAAAAAATGGTTTCAATTTCAGCTATTATAACTGCAGCAGGTAAAAGTTCAAGAATGATAAATGATCAAAAAGAAAGAAATATTCCTTCTTTAAATAAATTAATTCTTCCAATTGATTCAAAAGGCAAAACAATTATTGAACTTACAATAGAAAATATTCTAAATATAGAAATTGATGAATGTATTGTAGTGGTCAGTCATGATGATTGTGAAATAACTGAAGCTTTATACAATATAAATGATGATAGATTAAAAATAGTCCATAATGGAGCAGTTACCTGTGAGTTATCAGAGTCATTATATAATGGGATAAAAAATTCTAAAAGTGAATTTATTTTCTCTATAGCTGGAGATCAACCAACTATAAGTGCAGAAACTTATAATAATATGGTAAACAAAATGTTGAATTCTGAAAATCCTAAAAAAACTATTTCAATTCTTAGAAGAAATGATATTGGCTTATTAAAAACTGCAAAAGGTCTCGGAATGCCTTTCATAGCTAATAGAGAAGAATTATTAAAATATCTTAAAAATCAAGATGATAATTTAAATCCTATTTTAAGAAAAATGCATAGGGATGGATTTACATTTTATGGAATAAAAGAGAAAGATAAATTTGAACTTTTAAATATCAATAATCATGAAGATTATCAGTTATTTTTAGAATTTATAAATACTAAATCTGCTTATTTTTAGAATCAATATTTTTTCCATCAAATCATAATAAGATGATTCAGGATTCCATGCTATTTAATGCAGTTATTATAGAATCGATATTTTCACCATTTAAACCCATTACTAACTCTTCATCTTTAATTTTACCAAATTTTCTAGATCCATTACAACCTAGTGTGACATTGGGTGTTTTATTAATGAAAGGTCCTGCTACTGCATCTGCACAAACTGATTGAATTCCTGCAAAACTAGATTCTAATTTACCTCCTAAATTATAAACAATAGCTTGAGATGACAACATTATTTGTTTAGGATTAGCTATTATAACTATGATATCTGGAGTAAAATCAGCTTTTTCTAATGGAGAATATAATATTGCATAGCTATTTAAATCCATTTTTGGAATTTCATCCATAGTTCTTTTTGCAGATCCCACTGATTTAAATCGACCTAAATCATGATAAAATTCTCCAGTAGTTACATTTTTAGGAGGTTTTTCAAGACCTAATGCAGCTGAACCTCCTTTACATAGCTGTTCATTACATGTACTATAAAATTCATCTCCTTGCGATGCATTTTGAACCATTTCGCAATGTCTTATTTTTTGATTAATTTTTTTAATATTTTTAGGAATATCCTTTTTATGTAAAATAAATTTAATAGCTACTGGATGTGACTTTAAATCCAAATTTCTTTTTAGTTCCTCTGAAAAATGATAATTCATCTTTAGGTTATTAATTTCATCATTTTTATTCATATTTATCATCTCAAAAATAATTGAATATCTAATTGAATAATATATTTTCATCTTTTAAGTTATTTTATTACTAAATAAATCAATACTTAATTATTTATCTTTATTTTAATTATAATATTAATAACTGTCTTTCACTAGTAGCTGTAGGATGTTCTGCTGATTTTATATTACCTATAATTCTATAATCATATTACTATAATTATATTTCCATTAATGTTATATAATTCATTAGTAATAATATTTATTATTTATTTCATCTGAATTAGAATTTTTGGTTATAGAAAAAATATTTTGAATAATAGATTATCTTATTTTCATTCTCATAGAATATATTAATATTAATTTATAATAGTAATCCAAACCACATTGTGTTAATTAATATATTTAAAGTTTTAAACTTTCAAAACAATATTAACAATTATTATCAATGGAAATGTTTATATATTAGTTTAAACATATTAAATGTAGATATGATAAATAAATATGCAATTATTTTAGTGACTTTCAATCTTGTACAATAAAATTAGGCATTGTCATCAAAAAACTATTAGCTCTTAAAATATAATATTAAAATATTGAATATTATTTTAATGATTCGACTTAACGTTTGTTATTAAATAGAGTACATTTTTTTGATGTAACTATAGTTCAATGAAATATTTTTTTATTATATGGTTTCCAACATGTATATAAAAATTTATATTAGGATAACTATTTATAGTATGTATAAGTATAATTATATAATTGACTATCATAATGTATTTTAATATTATGAAGTAGTATTTTAATATTATGAAGTAGTATTTTAATATTATGAAGTAGTATTTTAATATTATGAAGTAGTATTTTAATATTATGAAGTTAATAATAATCAATAAACTAACATAAATTTAATATTTTGTAATACTAACATGATTATAATTGTTATAAAATCAGTGCTTTAATAAGTAATTTAATAAGTAAAATAATGGTGCTATGAATAGCTATCAAAGCTATATTTTTTAATAATACCGATTTTTATATACTAGAATCCATAAAAAGTGTTTTGCGCTAATTTTGATTATTTAATAAAATGTTCGTTGATTGGTTAGTTATATAAAATGCAGAAATGATTATATATGAAATCATTGCATAAAAATAGTATTCAAGTGATACTAAGTCCTAATTATTTATATAAGAATTTTTTCTTAATATTAATAATTAATTGAATAAAAATACAAGTAGAAAATACAACTAAAAATATAAAAATTCAAAATTACTAGGTGATTAAATGGAAACTACTCTTATATCTACAATTTATGATGTCGAACCAGTTATGATTTGCATAACTAAATTTTCTCCTAAAAAAGTTATACTCTTAACTGAAGACAATGCTTCTGAAGTCATTAAGCAAAGTGAAGAAACTTTGACCAATGCATTTGGAAGATTCATTGAAATTAAATCTAAAGAAATCGATTCTAATGATTCAGTTAAAATTGCTTCAGCAGTAGCTACTGAAATCGAAGAAGAAAAGAAATTTGGTAATAGAATAGTTGTTAATATTAGTGGGGGGGAAAGGCCTCAAGCTTTAGGAGCTCTATTTGGAGCTTATTCAAAACACCAATTCGTAGATAGGATTATTTTTGTTGACTACTTCAAAAAAGAAGTTGTTGATTTACCAATTCTTAAATATGGAATTTCCAACACTAAAGTTGACATTTTAAGATGTTTAATTGAAGGTTGTTCTACAGTCAAAGATCTATCAACAAAAATAGGTATCAGTAGAGGAATGACCTATAACCATATTCGTGAATTAAGAGATATGGGCTTAATAAATAAAGAACTACTTGAAATTACAACAGCTGGAAGATTAGCTATTGTATAATAAAGTAATTTAAATTTTTATTTTATTATCTTGATTATTTATTTAAATAAATAATCATTTTCATTTTTTCTTATTGCTTTCTATAATATAGATAATCTATTAAATAGTATCATTCTATTTCATAGAAAGTAAATACATTAAAATCTTTTTCTTTTTTACTATTATTCTTAAATCCTAATAAAAATAATATTTCTTTTAAATTATTAATGATATAGTTTTTTGTTAAGTTATTCTTAATGATAATAATGTTTTTGTTAAGTTATTCTTAATGATAATAATGTTTTTGTTAAGTTATTCTTAATGATAATAATGTTTTTGTTAAGTTATTCTTAATGATAATAATGTTCTATCTCAACTAACGATTGTCATAAGTCATTTTTATAAATGTGATCATAGACTAGTCTTAGAGAAGATAAAATGAAAGAATCAAGTTATAAAATATCTGTTATTGTCCCAGTATATAATGCAGAAAAAACTTTGAATAATGCTATTGATTCAGTTATTAATCAGAGCTTTGGGTTTGAAAATATTGAGATTATTTTAGTTGATGACTGCTCTAATGATGGAACAAAAGACATTATTAATGATTTAGCAAATGAGTACGAGAATATTGTACCGATATTTTTGGAAAGTAACAGTGGACTTCCTTCTAATCCACGTAACATTGGAATTAGAGCATCTACAACTGAATATATAATGTTTTTAGATAATGATGATTATTATTATCCAAATATATGTGAAAAACTGTATTCCTTGATAATTTCATATAATGCTGATCTTGTTGTTTCTAGACATAATTATTGTTCTAATTCTATATTAAAAAAACCTCTCTCATTTTTTAATAAATATGAAGATTTTATGATTGTTGATTCTGTTGATGAATTCCCTGAATTGTTTACAAACTTAGGAGTGATATGGGATAAAATATTCAAGAAACGATTAATAATAAAAAATAATATTAAGTTTCCTGAGGAGATATTAAGTGAAGATATATATTTCTCATTAAAATACTACTTTTATTGTAATAAAATAATTTTATTAAATAATTTTTTTGGATATAGACACACAATAGATTCTCAATCTTTATCTCATAATCTTACAGAACAATATTTACTTAGATTTTTTGCCGGTTTTTTAGAACTTACTAATCTATTGAAAGAATTCAATAAAACTCACTCACCAATAGCTCACTCATTAATAGGAATGCAAAGTTTAATATTTATGAAATCTTTAATTTTATTAGATTCTAATCCAACTTTTAAACTAGATTTACTTACTAAAATGAAACCTTATTTTAAAATGTATAAATATAACACAAGATTATTGCCTATTTCAATTCATTTAAATGTATTTATTAATATTTTTATTAAGATATCATCTATTCATATACATTTCCCCATATATGTATCTAAAATATATAGAAATTTAACAAAATTTTATAAAAATTAATTATCTAGTATTGTATTGATTTAATAATAATCATATTTGATTATAAATTTATTATTAGAGATAAATATCTATATATTTAAATATTTCGATTTAATACTTTTTTATGATTAATTTATATTAATTAAAAATAATCTTTTAAAAGGAGGATTAAGATTACCTTAAATCTAAAAAACAGAAACTATTTAATATAATGGGCAATATATTTGTCATTGTTAAAAAGAGTTAATAGAAATCAATTGATTTTATTAAAATAGAGCTTGAATAAAATGAAGTATGAAATTAAAAAATCTTATCATTCTAATTCATTCATTTTAAGGTGTTATGGTGTCTAGTGAATATTTTATTTACTTGTTTGAATATGAAAATGCAGAAAAGAGAATCTCTATAAATAAAATATTTAATTGTGACCAAGAGATGCCTTTATGTTTTAAATTGTTGTTTTCAGAAGTTATTGGAACCATATCTTATTCAAAAAGTGTTAATAATAAAAATATAGCTATTATTTCAAATTTTAGATCAGGAATCCAATCTTTAAATTCGTTTTTATCATATTGTAATAAAGAAAATCTTTTAGAAAAAGAATTGCTAGAAAAGAATATTGAGGAAACTTTTGAAGAGCTATTCCATGAATTGTTAGTGTATTCTAATTTTTCTTTTAAAAAAGAGGATAATGATCAAATACAGGGAAATATTGCTATTCTTGATAAAAAAATATCAGACAATCATTTTAAAAACATATTGAATTCATTTTATGAGAATAGAAATACCTCAGTAAATACCTATGATATCAAAGGGATTGATCCCATTTTACATGAAATAATAACAATCGAAGATAAAATAGATGAATATATTGAAGAGATAAAACATATAAATGAAGATATAAAAGAGCTATTATCCAGTACAATTTATTATGATTGCTCAGTTTTTAATACAGAAGAATATGATATTGAGTCAACTTTTTTAGAATATATAAATGAAGAAGCTAATTATTTAACAGAAGAAGTTAAGAAACAGCTATTTCAACTGGAATTAGAAAAAATAGCCATTATTTTTTAATTTATTTTCAGTGATTTTTAATTTACTATAATTTGAGTTTAAAAATGTTATTCATATTATAAATTATATTTGAGAACTTATTTTCAATAATCATTATAATTAAATATCCACGATTTTATATTTATTATAATTAAATATCTAGCACGATTTTATATTTATTATAATTAAATATCTAGCACGATTTTATATTTATTATAATTAAATATCTAGCACGATTTTATATTTATTATAATTAAATATCTAACACGATTTTATATTTATTATAATTAAATATCTAACACGATTTTCACTGGAGCGTGTTTTGAGCCTTCAATATCAGACATTATGGTGGCTTCTTTGATAGATTCTTTTAAATTTTTTGATACAAAGAAATAATCTAGTCTAGCACCTTCATTGGTTTCTTTAGCTTTTGCAGATTTCCATGAGGAATATTCTGTTTTATCTGTATTTAGACTTCTATAAGAATCAACATACCCCAATTCTTCTAATTTATCCAGAACTTCTCTTTCTTTCTCTAAAAAATTCACAGACTTTTGGTTATCTTGTGGATTGCTAATGTCCTTTTCACCGTGAGCTATGTTAAAATCACCAGCAACAATAACTTTTTTATCAGCTAATTTTTTAGCTATTTTTAGTAATTCATCAAAGAAACTAATTTTTTTTTCTAAATTAACTTTAGCTCCAGTTCCTGAAGGAGCATAGATATGTAGTAAAACAAATTCATCAAAAGTGAAATTTAAAACTCTCCCATTTAATGAATCATCTGGTTTATCCAAGAATTTTTTAACTAGTTGTGGTTTTATCTTTGAAAAAGCAGCTATTCCTCCAGCTCTTGTGCTTTGTCCTGGAGAAAAATAGGAATAATAATCATCTATGTTTTTTAATTTAGAATCTAATTGTTCATATTTAGCTTTGGTTTCTTGAAATAATATAATATCTGGGATTTCACTGAATATTGGGTCTATTTCTTTGTTTTTAAAACGGGTTCTAATTCCATTAATATTCCATGATATGATTTCCATTTTACTCATATTTTGCCTTCCAAATTCATTTTTTTCTATATTTTTATTAATTATAAACTAATTTTTAAGCTATTGTTTTATTTATAATTAATTATTAATTACTCATTACTATTTAATCTAGTGGTTTATTATTATAAATATTATGATATCATTGTTATAATTTATGATATTCATTTATAAAACTTATTACAAATTAACATTATTAGAATAAATTATATAATAAAATTAAAAATTTTATAGTTTCTATTACAACATTGTTATTGAATGATAAAATTAAAAATTTTATTATTATATTAATTTAGAATATTATATTAATTTAGAAATTGATGCATATTGTTATTTAATTTACTATTCATTTTCTATTTTTGAATAGTATGGTTTTTAAGGAATTGTTATATCTTTTGAATCCATTTTATTACAAAAAGTTTTAAAATCACAGGCCATACATGTTCTTTTCTCTGCTTTTCCTTTCCATGCTTTTTTAATGGGTGTGCCGTTTATTTCTTTAATCATTGAATTCTCAATTTTTGAAACTACTTCATCAAATTCTTCAAGAGCATTTAGAATTGGTTTTTCTTCTATTGGTATTATTCTAATTGATCTATTTTTCATGAACTCTTTGGAGAGATAAACATAATTATCTTCTTCATTATTTTCATCCCAGTTCATTAGTTTATCTTCATCTTCTTTTCCAATTTCTACATCTGTTCTATTCTGATTTATGTCTTCTTTAATAGCTATTAAATCCTCAGTAGATGGTAACAATTCATTTAAATAAAAGATAATTCCTGCAGCTATTGGTTTAGAATCTTCTTGTTTGGATCTCAACCAGGCATAGGTTAATAGCTGCCATTGATGATAGTTCCAATTATCTGAATCAACAGAAGGTCTTTTCATACCTTTGTAATCAATTATAATTTCATATTCATCACTGTCAATAGAGTGAACTATTTCATGAAATTCTTCATTGTTATTTAAATATTCTATTATGCCATTGTTTTTATTTTCACTTATTTTCAATGAACTTATAACATCGATGACTCCGTTTATTCCATAGTAGTTTGATCTACTCTGTCCTTCTTTGTAGTTAGGCATTTTTCTAGTGCCTTTTATTAATACTTCTGCTGAATCGATCAATGGAAATAAGTCAGGTCCTAATATATTAATAGCTCTTTCAGTTCTTCCACTAGCTATTTTTTGATAAGGATGATCGTTACCAGGAGGAATAGATTTTTCATATTTTTTATATTTCGTACAATATAGATTGGTTGGTGCATATAATCCTCTGGCTCTAAGACGATAATCAATTATCTTTTCAATACATCTTATATTGCTTTCCCAATCCCATGGAAAACTAGGTTTTTCATTTTTCCATTTGAGATATGCTTCTTCCATGACTCCGTGAATAAATTCTCCAAACCATAATTGGATAGGTGTTGAAGGGGGCAAAGTTCCCTTGTTTTGATATCTATATTGAAGATTACATGTTAAAAATGATATAAGATCTCCAGTTAAACTATACTCTGGGATAATATATGCTTTTGATCTTGAAGATAATTTCATTTTTCCACCATTTTTATTATGGATTTAACTCTATTTAATATGTTTTGTTGAATATCTAACTATTTAGACAATATTTTGTTAAACTTATTTAGGTAAATCTTTTTTAGATGATTTAGTTTCATTTTTCTATTCATTAGTTATAATTTTTTAAAAAAGAGGAATTAGAATTAAACATTATTGAATATTAAAGTACTATGATGTTTAGTAATTTTCATTTAGTTTTTTAACTTTTTTAAAGATATCAATTAAAAATTACCTAATTCTAGAGAACTTAGATAACTTTAAATTATTTTTTATCTTAAATTTATAAACAATAGCTAATAGTCTCAAAACAATAACTAACAAAATAATATATTCTTTTTAATGAATAATAGCTAACATTAAATTAAAAATATTTCATCGAAGCCTACAAATACTTCATCTCTTTTCCACCCTAATGCAATGTTAGGTATTTTTTTGTGTTCATCATTAGCCATATATCCATCTATAGTTGAATTTAGGCCTATCAGTAATAAAACATCTTTAGCTCTTGAAAATGCAACGAAATATAAACGTGTTAAATCATCAAAAGCTTTATCTCTTGCTTCTCTTTCACCAATTCCAAGATCACTAAAAGCTCTGATTTTATTTTCTAGCTTGGCTGACTTACCACCTTCTTTAGGAAACCGTAAAAAAGAGGTATTAACTCTATTTTTATTAAATCGTGAACCTACATCAACAATCACAAGAGGAAATTCTAATCCCTTGGATTGATGAATAGACATAATATTTATTCTATTATTCGGCAAAGTATCTAATAGATTTTCATCAATTGTCACTCCTCCAGTAGCTATTGGAATAAAGATATTCCAAATAGCTTCCAACACAGACTTCTTCTCTAAGATATGTTCATCATCAAAGTGGATACTACCTGAAAATTCATTAAAAAATCCAGTTTGAGTAATGGTCTGAGTAATAGCTTGTAGATATACTATTCCCTCAGCATCTTCTTGTAATGTTTCAATCCATGTTATCAATTTATAAGCAAGTTCTATTAAACTTGCAGTTTCTGGCCATATTTCATGTCCTTGTAAATTTTTATGATTATATGGAATTCTAGATCTCCATTTATCAACAAAATCCTTTAAACTAATGGGTTGGTGTGGTTCTGGTGAAAGTTCGATGTATTCATTAGCTATTCGTCTCCATTTATTCATATTTCTCTCAGCTAACTTGGGAATCTTTTTAATAGATTTTTGAAACTTAGCTTCAGGGTCTATACATTCTAAAATTAAACCACAAAAAATAGCTACAGGTTTTAAAGTTTGTAAATCTTGCCCACGAGGATTGAATACATCAATTTGAGTTTTGAATTTAGCTAGATTCTTTCTAAGATAGTGTGGAAATAGCTGATTTCCATAGGATAATTCTTTTGGAGAATATGTTAAAATAGCTATATCAGAAGGAGAACCATTTTTTTCATCCAATCTAAATTTTATTTCATTATTTTTTAGTAATTCTTTTTTAAAGCTATTTTCATTAGATTTAAATTCCTTTTTATTAGATGCATATTTATTTAATATAGAATTATCATGACCAGTATTATTCATATTATTACTAATATTATAATTATCATGACCAGTATTATTCATATTATTACTAATATTAGAATTAGGTCTCAATACTCGCTTTATTTTCTTTTTAATCTCTTTTCCTTCTACTAAATCTTTGATTAAAATAGATAAATCTTTAGCCAACATCTCTGGATTTTGTCTAAACATACCTAAAACTGGAACAGTTATTTCACCAAGTTCTTCTTGAAAATTGCTTTGGTTTACTTCAATTTTTTCTTGAATCATACTTTTAGTTGGTACTGTATTTTTTGTTTTAGTTGGTTTTGTGAGTTTTGTATTATTTGGTACTGTATTTTTTGTTTTAGTTGATTTTGTGAGTTTTGTATTATTTGGTGGGGTATTTTTTGTTTTAGTTGTTTTTGTGAGTTTTGTATTATTTGGTGGGGTATTTTTTGTTTTAGTTGATTTTGTGAGTTTTGTATTATTTAATCCTATATTTTGTGAGTTCATATCTTTATTTGATTTAGGATATTTTATTTTAGGCTTTTCTTTAACACGAGCAGATTGATAAATGTCATCTAATTCTACAAAATGATTACATAAATCTATAATATGTTCTGTTGAACGGTAATTTACGGATAAATTAACCTCTTTAACTTCAGTATTTAATTTTTCCCTAGCTCTTTTTGAAAAATTAGTGAATAAGTCAACGGTAGCTCCTCTGAATCTGTAAAGCGATTGATCATCATCACCCACCACAGTTATATTTCCTCCATTAGCTATAGCTGATTTAGCCAATGTGAAATATATTTTCTCTTGTAATAGATTGGTGTCTTGATATTCATCCACTAATATAACTTTAATTTCATCTAAAAAGAGATTTAATTTTTCTGATTTTAATTTTTTTAAGAATATTGATTCTAACATTGGAAAGTCGATTATGTTTCTATTATTCAATTCTTTAATATAATTAGCTATTATATCTAAAGCTTTTTTGGCTCCAGGGACTGTTTCATTAGCCATCAATTCATAAAAATCGACTTGGTCATAATATAATCTGTTTTTAATATCAAGTAAAATGTCACTCATCTTAGAAGGATTTTTAACTTCTTCAACACCAATTAGTGTCCCTAAATATTTTCTTAGATCTTTATCTAAATAAGAATCATTATTAAATAATCCTGAATTAATCATAGCTGCATTAGCTACAAACTCTTCAATAACTACTGGTAAGTTTGTTCCAGGCTCTCGATAAATCCTGAGTATTTCTTCAGCTATACTATCAATAGTCCCTGTGATAATTTGATTGAAATCAATTCTATTGATTTTATTCTTAATTTCATCATCAGAGATATTTTTAGAAAGATGTCTCTTGATGTCATCTCCCCAACTTAATATTCTTGAATGAAGCTCGTTAGCTGCTTTTCTAGTGAAAGTAGTAGCCACTATCTCATTTGGATTGACATCATCTACAAAAATGAATTTCAATATTTTAAGTACCATGACAGTAGTTTTTCCAGATCCTGGTCCAGCCACTATGAAAAGAGATTGATCTTTTTTAGAAGATATGGCTATGTTTTGATCATTATTTGATGAAATATCTCTTTGTAATTCGTTTACAACAATATTTTTAAATTGATTGTAGCTAATCATAATTTATTCCTATATTTATATTTATATTCTCTATTAAATGCTTTTACTATTAATTAATAAAAATAGCTATAGACCAACTTGGATTACTAGATATATTGTCTGTTATTATAGTCATTATTGAAAAATTTATCATTTTATAAAATTATAATATTCAATTTTTTATCTTTAAATTCAATTTAAACAATTTTTAAGAGAGATAAAAATATTAATAATTTACAAACATTACAATCATTACTATAATATTATTTGTTTAGTTATCAAAATAATCTTTACCAAAACGAGACCCATTTTTTAATAGCTCATCATCTAAAACAAAACCTTTAATCATATATTCTTTTAAAACATTAGTAGACCATATTCTAAACTGAGTTGATTGTTTAGAGTTGACACGATACCCTACTGATATGATTCCATCAAAATTATACCATTTTTCAGGCCTACCTCCTTTCTTAGAGTTTATTAAGGATTTCTTAATAAACTCATTTTGATCTTCAAATAGTTTTTTAGAAGATATACTAACTTCATTTTCCTTCAACTCCCCATCCTGAAAAATATTAGCCATATGCATACTAATATTTGGAGAAATTGTTCCAAAAATTTCTGCAACAGTCTTTTGGCTTGCCCATAATGTTTCATTACCAATATCTATTAAAAACTGTCCAGTTACAGCACCTTCTATTCATTTATAAAGTAATGTTTCTGTTAATTGATAATTTTTATTATTCATATTAACCACCTATCTTAATATCTATTTTTTATAATATTATTTATTCTATGCGATTATAATCTTTTTTCATAGAGTTATTGAAGAGTAATTATATAGTCTGATACCTATTTTTTGGTACATATTTATATATTATAAATGATATATTTGCCAAAATACTCTCCTTTTTTAAATCCAATAGAACAATTATAGAGATCTATTAAAAACATATTACATAGAAATCCCATTCAAAATATTCAATATTTAAAAGAGGAAACTTTTAAATTATATGAAAAATTAGTGGACAAACCCTCGTTTATTGAAAAATGGGTAGCTAAATATATTACCAAAAAATAGGTGTCTAACTATAGTAGAAAAAACTTTTCAAAATTATAATAAAGATTGCTATTGTGTTTGAATATCTTTAAAATTAGCTATTTAGTGAATTAATATAAATCATGAAATTTCTAAATTAAATTCAACTAAATTAAATTTAAAAAGCTTTGTACATTTTTATATTAATATTTTTATATATTTTATAATAATTTTAGTTATATAGCTTTATCCAGTTTATAAAACTCACAATTAGTTATGTATTTTTAATTATTAGTGTAATGTGTTCATAGATTGATTTTATCAGTATTTAAACCATTATTTGAAGTGTATTTTTGAGTTATATCCTTTTAAAATTCAATTTTAATTATTTTTCGAAGCCTTTTCCATGTTTTTACTAATTTTAAGTTCTTTTCATTGTTTTTTATTTATTTGTTTATGATATATATATATATATATATATTCTTTTTCAATAAGGTTTATATATGGTATAGGATATAATTATCCTTGTTAGATTATGAGTGATTATTCTCTATTTTCTAACTTGTCTATCATATTTTATATGATATTATTTTTTATTATGATTGATTGGATCAGGAGGTGAAAATGAAAATGTTTATAAAAAATAAACGGTTTATGTCATTTAGTTTAATTGTTTTAGCTATTTTAGTTTGTTTTACTGTATCTGGTGTCAGTGCTGGTTCTCATGAGTTTATTAGTTCTAATACTACTGCGGAGTTTCAGAGTATTATTGATATTGATAATGATGCTGATTTAGAAATTAATCTTACTAGTGCTTCATACAATAATATTTTAGGTCCGATTAATGTTACTCGTAGTAATGTTACTATTCAAGGTAAAGGTAATCCTGTAATAACAGGTTCTGGATCAGGTATTTTGTTTAATATTACTGCTCCTAATGTTCGTATTATTAATTTAACTATTGTTGATTATACTTCGGCTATAGCTTCAAATTCTAGTGATTTAACTATTAGCGGTAATAATATTACAACTTCTGGTGTTAGTATTAATTTGACTAGTTCTGGTGGGGATTTAAATAATATAACTATTGAGGACAATGTTATTGTTTCTTCAATAGCTAATACTAATTATGGTGCTGTTTATGTTTATGCTCCAACGAATAGTAGAGCTGTTATTGATGTTTCTTTGATTAATAACAATATAACTGGTAATGGTGCGAGTAATTCTAATGGTGTTCGTTTTAATACTGTTGGTTGTTCTCTTGATTTGATTTTTGAAAACAACAACATCACAGGAACATCCAACTATGGTGTTTATCTGTATGCATCCAGCAGCAACAACACCAATATAACCTTCACCAACAACAACATCACAGGAACATCCAACTATGGTGTTTATCTGTATACACCCAGCAGCATCAACTCACAATTTACCTTGACTAACAACAACATCACAGGAACATCCGGCTCTGGTGTTTATCTGGATGCATCCAGCAGCAACAACGTCAATATAACCTTCACCAACAACAACGTCACAGGAACATACGAGGGTGTTTATCTGTATACACCCAGCAGCATCAACTCACAATTTACCTTGACTAACAACAACATCACAGGAACATCCAACTATGGTGTTTATCTGTCTCCATCCAACAACAACTCACAATTTACCTTCACTAACAACAACATCACAGGAACATATGGTGTTTATCTGTATGCATCCAGCAGCAACAACGTCAATATAACCTTCACTAACAACAACATCACAGGAACATATGGTGTTTATCTGGTTTCACTCACCAGCATCAACTCACAATTTACCTTCACTAACAACAACATCACAGGAACATCCAGCTATGGTGTTTATTTGTCTACAATCGACGGCAACAACGTAGAATTTACCTTCACTAACAACAACATCAAAGGAACACCAAGAGGTGTTGATCTGACTGTAGTCAGGGGCAACAACGTAGAATTTACCTTCACTAACAACAACATCACAGGAACATATGGTGTTTATCTGTATGCATACAGCAACAACAACAACATAACCTTTAATGAGAATAATATTACTGGTGGTAGTTATGCTGTGTATGTTTATCCTACTGGTAATTTTTTTAGTGGTATTAGGTTTTTGAATAATACTATTAATGCTACAAGTGGTGATGGATTCGGTTTCAGCACTGGTTCAGTTATTGGTGTTAGTGATTTTATTGTTCGTGGTAATACTATTTATGCTGAGAATGGTGCTGGTTTGAATTTTACTGGATTATTTGCTGGTTCTCTTGTTAATGTTACTGTTGAGTATAATCGTATTATATCTCTGGTTGGTGTTAATATCACTAGTTATAATGATAATAGTAGTTTTGATTATAATTGGTGGGGAGTTGACGATATAGCTAATAAGATTTTTGGTATCGATACTAATAATCATTATATTTTGAATATTACTAACTCTAGTAGTTTGGATGATGTTCATTTTGGTGATATTGTTAGTTTTTATCTGTTGGTCTTGAATACTACTCGTGATAATACTGATGTTGGGAATTTGCCTGATTTTGTTATTAATGGTACTTTAAATGGTGTGCCTTATAATGTTAGTCGTGCTGATGGTTTTGTTTATGAGTTTACAGTTCCAAAAGGAGGTACTAATATTTTAGATGCTAGTTTAGATGCTGCATATAATATTACAACTTTCGGTGCTACACAAGCTAATACAAATTCAACTATTGTTGTGAATCCTGATTCTGTTAAGATTGGTGAAAATGTTACTGTTAGTGGTGTTTTAGCTAATCATACTGGAATTAATGGAATTAATGTTACTGTTGATGGTACACTATTTGAGAATGTAACTGTTAATCCTGATGGTAGTTGGAGTTTGAATTACACTACTAATGTCACTGGTATTTTAGATATTGTTGTTAGTTTTGCTGGTAATGAAAATTATACAGCTTTTAGTAATTCTACTACTTTCAATGTTACTAAATTAGCTGTTAATTCAACTATAAACATTCCATCTAATGTTAAAGTGGGTAAAACCATAACAATCGATGGAATACTTGTTGATGAGAATGGTAATCCAGTAGCTAATGCTTTGATTAATGTTACTATTGATGGTGTATTATTTGAGAATGTAACTGTTAATCCTGATGGTAGTTGGAGTTTGAATTACACTACTAATGTCACTGGTATTTTAGATATTGTTGTTAGTTTTGCTGGTAATGAAAATTATACAGCTTTTAGTAATTCTACTACTTTCAATGTTACTAAATTAGGTGTTAATTCAACTATTAATGTTCCGGGAACTATTAATGTGGGTAAAACCATAACAATTGATGGTGTGCTTGTTGATGAGAATGGTAATGTTGTAGCTAATGCTGTTGTTAGTGTTAGTGTTGGTGGTAAAGTTTATTCTTTAAAAACTGATAATAGTGGTCGTTGGAGTCTTACTTATAAACCAACTCATGTTGGAAGTGTTAATGCTGTTTTGAATTATGCAGGAAGCGATAAATACTTTAGCTATACCAACACTACAACTTTTAATGTGGTAAAAGGTAAAGCTATCGTTGATGCAACTGTAGTTAAAAATTCTGATGGATCTGTAGATGTAATTGTGACAGTGACTGATGAAGACGGCGATCCAATACCAAACTATAAAGTTAATGTTGAATTGGATGGTAAACACATCGGAGATATCGTTACTGATGTTTTTGGTGTTGGAAGAATCCATATACCAAGCAGTAAACTAAGTGATGGTCATCATGTGATTACAGTTCTATCTGATGATGAAAACTACAATGCTAATCCAGTTTCAGCTGAATTTGAAATACAAAACAACAAAAATGATACTAATAATCCTAATAAAACAAGTAACAATCCAGTAGCTACAGCTACTATGAAAAATACAGGAATGCCGATAATAGCTATCATATTAGTGTTATTAACTACAATTGGAATAAGTATTAGAAAAAAGCAAGATTAAACATTTTTTAGGAGGATTTATTTATTTTCTCCTCTATTTATTTATTTTTTTTACTCATATTTGTAATTTATTAACTAATTAAAGTTTTTTTATTCTTAATCGATTAATATTTTTTTAATGATTCCGAAAATAAGTATTTCTTTTTATTATTTTTTCATGTTATTTAATTTTCGGAACTGTCAAAATGTTAGTTGGTAAGAAAAATTTCTCTTCTAAAAATCAAGTATTTGTAAATTCAAGCTTAAAATTCAATTTTAAAAATTGTATCAACTAACAAATTGACAGTCCCTAATTTTTGAGACTGTCAAAATGTTAGTTGGTAAGAAAAATTTCTCTTCTAAAAATCAAGTATTTGTAAATTCAAGCTTAAAATTCAATTTTAAAAATTGTATCAACTAACAAATTGACAGTCCCTAATTTTTTGTATAAAAGTATAAATATCCAAAAGTATAAATATATATTTGTAAAATTGATTATATTATTATAGAGTGTAAAAATATGATAGAAATTAAACAAACAAGCATACAAATACCAAAAGACACATTAATAAAAATAAAAGCTATAGCAGTTGAAAAAGGAACAACACAAAATAAAGTAATCATAGATTTTATAAATAAGGGACTTGAAAATACAGAACCTAAAAACAGAAAAGTTAAAGCCAGAATAATCAGCGACGAACTACCAGAACCAAAAACCAAAACCAAAACATACAAAAGCTTAAAAGACATGGCGGGTATTGTAAAAGTAGATAAAAATATAGATGTTGATGAAGTACTAGGAAACATACACATGAAAAAAGGACTGTATTAATATGATATTCCTTGAAACAAGTTTATTAGTTAATTTATTTGTTCCAACAGCACAAAATCATGAAAAAGCTTTAAAAATTATGGAAAATATAGAAGACAGTCAAGCTATAATTAGTGAAATGGTTATATACGAAACATTAACAGTATTAAGAAAACTAAAACAAAATGATGAAATGATTAATACAGTTTACAGAAAATTAAAAGAAATGATTGTTTACGAAGATATAACATATTATGAAAAAGCTTTAGAAGACACATTAATTAATAGTATTGGTTTTTTTGATAATCTTAGTCATATTGTAATGCAAAACAATAATATTAAACAAATAGCTAGTTTTGACAAAGATTTTGATATATTCGAAGACATAGTAAGAATCCATTAAATTACAAGGTTAGGAAAATGAAAAAATAAACCCTAAAAAATTATTTGAGGAATTTATTATGATAGCTATAAGAATGATAAGAACAATCTCTGCAAAAGACCTAATAAAAGAATTTGAAAAAACATATGGGTCAATTGAACAACTTGAAAAAGTTCTTGAAAAAGGTGAAGGAGATATAAATGGCAGGTGGCTTAAACGATTGGAAATATTTCCTTGAAAATCCTGATGAAGAAATGAAGGATGGTAAAACAATATTCAGGGATCATAAAACTATTTCAACATTAGAGCTTGAACTATAGTTTAAATCGAAAAGTTTAAAAGTAATGTGAAACAAATTATTTTTATGGTAAATAAAATACAAAAAAGAGTTAAAATGTGTATTAAGAAAAGTCGTTTGAATAAAATTATTAGTAGGCATCAGCAAGAAGCTGATGTTTTAAAAAAATTGATTTTTATTCGATTTTTGTACAATGGAAAAACCGTTGATGAAGCAGTAGAATTGATGGAAATTTCATTATCTACTGGGCATAGATGGTTAGATGAGTGGAATGAGGGAGGATATGAAAATTTATATCCAAAATACAAGAATGGTGGGAGAAAAGCTAAATTAACTGAAGAAGAGTTTAAAAAACTAGATGAAATAATGATCAATGAAAGTTTCTTGAGCACTCGTAAAATTCATGAAATTATCAAAAAAGAATTCAATATTGATTATTCAATGAGTAGAATACCTGCAATCGTGAAAAAACTAGGATATTCTTATAAAAAAGGATATATAATCTATTCTAAAATGCCTGAAGATGCAGAGATTATTTTAAAAAAAACTAAGAAAATATGATTTAGACAACTGCATAATAGGCATTTTAGATCAAGTAGCATGTCAAAATCTTTCTAATTCTCCCAGAACGATTTGTAAAACAAAAGAAAAAAATATTCTTAATCAAAACCCTATGAGGTTTTCAAGAACAGGAATAGGAGTTCAAATGATAAATGGAAAATCTTACATAAGCTTTCCACCTAACTCTCGAAAAAAAGAAATGATAAAATTTTTCATGGAACTCTTTCAAATAAATTCCACAAACAGCTTCTTAAAAAACAAATTAGATGAAATACTAACATATGAACAATTAAAAATCACCACAATCATCGAAAAATTAGAAAACAGCGAATCCACTAATCAAACAATAATGAATATTATTTTAAATCATGTTTTTCCAATGAAAACAAAAAAAATGATTATAAAAGACTTAAAAAATTATGTAGAAAAGCCTAAAATGTCAAAAAAGTATGAAAAAGAGAATAAAAAAAAGCTTGGAGAAATATTAGAAATAGTCTACAGAGAACTTTTAAAACCTCTAGAAAACCTATTTAAAAAAGAAATTGAAATGGGCATTGTTTTAGACAATTATCCTGTTCATCATGCTAAAATATTGAAAAAAACCTGTAAATACCTTAATATAACTCTTATACATTTACCACCATACTCTCCTAAGCTTAGTCCTATTGAGCAGGTCTGGAGAACCATAAAAAAAGAATTATCCACAGAATTTATCGAGAGTGAAGAATTTCTAATTGAAAATTTTGAAAAATGGTTTTATGAAAATATTGACAAAAAGTCGTATACGAAAAAATGGGTTGATAAATTTATATTTGACATAAATAACGATCTATTAATCGCAGATATGTGCGAATATGCAGTTTTAACACCATAAAATAAATCATGAATCCTTTTATAATTTATTTTCAAACTTTTCAAAATAAACTATATTTTAGAAATAATAGAAAATGAGGATAATGATATTCATTACAAATTTAAAAATGAAAATGGAGAGGACATTCCAGTCCAATATATATTTAAACTTATAAAACAAAGTTATGATAAACTAATTCAAAAATTCCAATAAAAAAACATAACAGACTATGTTAAATTCAAAACACAATATCTAATTTAATCTTATTCATTAAAAGACTAAGATAACAAGTATCTAACTATACTTTCATTTAATTATAACTCCAATTATATTTACATATAATCAACCATATTAAAATTTCATTTTTCAATAATATATTATAAAATAATATATTATAAAAAAGATAATCCAATATAAAATGATGAGATAGTGAAAAAATATTATTAATAATAATATATCACCCCATTATTCTAAATCTATTCACTATATTTTGATATAATCTAACTCATTCATACTATAAATTTTATTTTAATTCATTTTATATACTCATAAATACTTTTTTATTAAATTTTATTTTTATAATAACATTATCAGAATTTTTAAAACCAAAACATTTATATATGAAATTAAATAATAATTGAATTAAGATTAAAGAGAAGAAGTGAAAGAATATTTATAATAATATTATATTTCTTACTCAAGTGCTTCAAATGTTGGTGAAAAAATGGATGTTAAAATTTTAAAAAATAGTGGCGAACATACAATAGATCTTGGTAACTCAATTCAATATGGGCATATTAGTAATCAAAATCCTGAAAATAATAGTTTGATGAATGTTCTTACTGATAATAACTCACTATTAAAAAATAATAATTTTTTAATAGAAAAAGTAGCTCGTAAGTTATTAATAGATAAAGAACTAATTGAAAAGAATAAAACTTTAGTCAACGAGAATGAAACTCTCAGAGAAAATAATATAAAATTTAAAGAAAAAATTCTCTTTTTACAATCAGAGGATAAAAAAAATTTTTGGGAACAAATGATTGGATTGAGAGAACAAAATAAAGCATTAAAAAATAGCTACAAAGACGTAAAAACGAGATATAATAAATTAAAAAATAGGAAGAAGAAAAATCCAAGAATACAGTTAGATAAAGATACAAAAAGGTTAGTATATGAAAAGGATAATTTTCAATGCTCTGTGTGTGGGGAAAAGGATTTAGAAAAATTAACAGTAGATCATATAAATCCAGTTTCCCTTAGAGGAGGCAATGATATAAATAACTTACAAATTCTATGCGAAGAATGTAATTCTTTGAAAGGAGCAGCAATGTTAACTAATGAAGAAATAAAAATGATAATAGATAATAGAAAAATGAATCAGGAAGTGTGAATTATGTTAATTAGTAGAGAAGAATTTTATGAAGGTCTTGATAATAATAAATATTTAGGCATTTATGACTTTGAATATGAGTTAATGGATTTAGACAGGTATGTTGGAGAGCTAGATTATAATGAATTTTTAAATGAAAAATTTTTAAAACAATCTACTTATGAATTTATTAAGATACCCTCTGATGAATACATGTTCTATTGGGACTCATTAGGTTGTTTTGAAAATATAGAAAGTATTGAAGAATATAAAAAACAATATAAAGAATATAAGAAGTATGAATATAATCGAGATAAGTATCAAAAATATTGTGAAAAAAACAATATGGAATTTCGTATTGAAGAATATGTGGAATATCTAAAAAATATAGATTATGAGATGAAAGATGAAATAGATAGTGAATATACACAAACCATTATGTTAATTTCTAAGAATGACAGTGATTTAATTTCTGTTATTCATGCAAAACTAGAAAATTGTGATTTTAAAGATGAGTCTGCAATATATTATTTTTTGAATTTCGCAAAAATAATCTTCGAATTGAAATATGATGAATGTGTTGATTTTGCATGTATTGTCTATAAACTAATTTATAATGAATCACCGTTTTCAAGTAAAGATTTAAGTTCATCACAACAAGAAGTTTTTTATAAAGCAAGAGATTTCCTAAATATTATTGAAGATTTTGATCAAAATAAATACAAACTCTTATTTGAGTTTTTAGCTAAAAATATAAAACCAAAATCATTCAAAAAAAAATCAGTAATGTTTACTGAGAATCAAATAACTAAAATTAATTCTATTGAAGATAAAGGATTTAGTGAAAATTTGAGATTTGTTGTTGATAATTATTTTCAGGATATTGAAAAAAGAAAACAAAAAAATAGCTATTTCAATGATAGTCAAATGAATAAAATAATATCTTCAATAGTTGTAGCTTTTGCTATGAAAATTGGATTATATGGCAATATTGACGAAAAAAATGATAATTCCATCTCAGAAATTAAAAAAGAAAAATTTTTGGATTTAATGGAAGAATTTAGAAAAAATATATTATATATTTTAAGAGATGCTGAAGTAATTTACAATAAATTCTCCCATGAAGAGCAATCTCCTGAGGAAAAAGCAAAAATGTCTCTTGGAGTATTGAAAAAGATAGTAAAAAGTGAAGTAAAGACAAATTATGAAATTTCAAAATGGAATGAATCTATTGAGCAATTGGATGAAATATTTGAATTAGGTTTAATTGATAATGCAACTAATTAAAATCTTTATTTTTAATAAAAAATAATAAAAATTCTATTAACTATTGAAATGGTGAATTTATGAATGGTAAAAATAACTCTAAGAATGAAAAATTACGGACAGTTATGGATATTTTAAAAAAAGGTTCAGATGAAACTACTGAAGAATATGATAAGATTAATAGGACAAAGGATGGAAATTTAAAAATTTTATATGAATATATAAAAGAAAAAGTGTTAAAATGGGATAATGATATCCATATTGATCCTAGTCCAAAAGATTATATTAATTTCAAAATTGATGGGATTGATAATAATATCGTTTCATTTGGATTTAAAGAAGAACATATGGAAGTTGCATTCTCTTTTAAACCTAAAGATGATGAAAATATTCTTAATCAATGTAAACTTAAAAATAAACAATCGGTTTATCGTATGTTCATAACATCAAATGAAAAAGTTAATATTGATCAGCAAGGCCATCCAGATCCAAAAAAACTTATTTTAAAAATAATTAAAAACAAAGATAACGAAACTCATTATGATATTAAAAAAGAAAATGGAAAAAAAATTGAAATAGATAATATAATTAAATTTTATATCAAACGGCATTATGAATTTTTAATTCATAAGTACAATAAATTTGTAATTTAAAAAGATGAAAATAAAGTAATTATGAGGTTAGATAATAATGAATCTTAAATATTCAAAGAATTATCTTTTTTTAACAAGATTAGATAAAAAAGGTCTTTTTGTAACTGATGATAACAATCATATTCTTCTTGAATTTGATGACAAAAATCGATTAATTAGTTCTAAAGAGATTAGTGAAAAATTTAGAGAAAGAGAATTAGGATATTCCTTAAAAGCTATTGGAACTAAATTACTAGGTTTGGACGGGAATGAAGACATATTGAGCTATTTAGTTCCTTGGGATATGGAGCTTGAAAGAATATTTAACTGTATAAGATACAAGTATCTATTATCTATCTTTGAATCTGGGTTTGATAATCCTTCTAAGTTTTTGCATAGTAGCTATAATCGACCATTTCAAGCATTAGCTGGTAAAAATGTTTATCAAGGAAATGTTGATGTAAGAAAAGACAATGATGATATTTTTAAAGATATTGGATTTAAATCTCCAGAAGAAACAGGAGTTAATTTTGAAGAAGAAACAAATGAGTTTAATTTCATTATTAGATTTTTAAGAAAATATTATCAAAATGATTTACCAAATGTTTACACTGAGCTAATAGCTATTAAGCCAGGAATGCATGAGTTGCTTATTCATGGAAATTATTTTGATTTGACTGAAAAGCATCAAGATAAAGTGAATAAGAATAAAATCAATGCAAAGAATGTGGATGGAAAAGTAGATTATAGAAGTGAAGTTTTTGCACTTTTAGCTAATGTAGGAAATGTTGAACATTCACCTGTGCAAAATTTAAGCAAATTTCCAGGAGAAATAAATGTAAATAGCTATTTCACTTATGCATCATGTAATATAACCGAAGGCCCATTTGTTTCAAGAAAAATAAAAGACATTTCTTATTTTGATGAAATAAGAAAAATTCATTCAAAAGAAGAGATTAAAAACATTGAAAGTAAATTCAATGTTTACTATTATGATAAAGGTGTGGATTCTAGAGAAAAATTAGAGAAAGTTTTACATGAAACTGAAAAATTTAAGTCTTTCCAATGATAGATTTACTTATATTGTTAGTATGGAGGTTTACTTATGCCAAAAAAAGATACTTTGAAAATTCAGGAGAAAATTCGTGAATTAGGTGAGAAACTAGGATTTATTTCAGTTACTGAAGAAACTTTGCATGAAAATAACTCATATGTACCAGAATATGATGTTGTTTGGTATTTGGATTTGGAAAAACATTTAAATTTGGAAAATATTAAAGAATTTTTTAAAGAAGATCCTGAAATGTTTGAACAAATTAAAAGATTACCTTTTGCTGGATTTGAAATTGAAGGTTCATCAACAAATAGTAAATACCAACTGGGTAACTTTTTAAATTTGTATAGTGGTAAATTCATATATAATTTTGTGATTGTGAATAATAATGGACATAGCGAAAGGGATATTTATAGAAGAGGCATGAAAATTAAGCATTATTTTGCTGAGAATAGTGGGGACAAAAATATAATTTTCTTAGATACAGCACAGTTTGATGAAAGCATTGAAAGATTAAGCTACTTTGATATGAATATACAAAAATGTGATGAATCTATGGATTCTAGAAGCAGATTTGGTGGAGAAACAAAATCTGAAGATATTTATAAGAAAATTAGTCCATTTTTGGAAACCGATTTAATTGTAAAGCAAAATTATTCCTCTATTATTCCAAAAATTAAGCATAAAATCTTAAAAAGAGTTGGAAAACATGTGAATCCTAACAGTGACGATAAATTTCCGTTATTTTTCTTAAAACAAGAGTATTATAAATTCCCAGATAAAAATGAAGTATCAAAAGCTAGACAACAAAGAGATAATTTTTATATTCCTAAACTTGATTTGGTTTTAGGTTTTAATGCACCAAAAGGATTTGTTTCTTGGCTTTTAAAGATATCGGAATCGATGAAAAATGACTATGTGCATTATCCTATTTTGTTTGGACTTAAAGAAAAGTTAATTTCTATAAACGAGTTATTTATTCCTTTAATTTCTATGGAAATAGAAACTAGTGTCAGCAAACATGCTAATGGTGGAGTTTATAATATGTCTAAAAACTCTTTTATGGGAATACTTGTAACCAAAAGTACTGATAAATCTATGGCAAAAAATCATGTGACATTCTTTAAAAACGAATTGGGATTAAATAATATTTTAAATTATTATGTAGACATGTAGATGATAAAAATGAAAATTGCTTTATATCTTCAAGATAATAGGAAAGATATTGATAAAGAAGAATTTAATAAAATTACTTCATCAGTAAAAAAAGAAAAAATAGATTTATTTGTCTTTCCAGAGTTTAGTAAAACACCATTTGATGATAAATTTTATGAAAATATAGATTGGAAAACCATAGAAACAACTGCTTTAGAGATAAGTAATCTATTTGGTTGTGCAATAATAATTGGGGGAGAAATTGGTAGTTCACATCAGAAACATGAATACAAACACTATGTGAATGCTAAAAATGAATTGAACAAGTCTCTTTCTTTGGGAGATAAATATATTTATAGTTATTATGCTAATGCATATGCAAAAGGAAATGAAACATTAACTGAAATATATTTTAAACATACAATGGCAGAATCATCCCCACTAGGGTTAAAAAATTATAAAGAAAGCATTGATAAATTTTTCAGCCCAATAACACTAAAAAATAAAAAAATTGGAATGACAATATGCTATGACTGTAATCATTCGGCATTTAGCAGAGCATATGGAAAACAAAACATTGATATGATTATAAATTCGACTGGAGGGAATGTTGTATTTGACAAATGGTATAAATACAACAAAGTAAGAGCATTAGAAAATGAGTGTTTTAATTTTTGTACTATGGGGTATAAAAATGCTAAAAGACCAAACTCCTATATTTATGCATTCACACCTAAAGGTGAAGAAATAAAATGGAATAAAACTATTTTTCCAATTAATGATAAGTGGGATGAGATAGGTAATATTTTTGTGTTTGATACTGAAAGTTTAGATGTCACATATAAAAAAGATACAAATCAAAAAGGAACCATTAATAAAAACCAAGATTTGAGTATAAATCCTAATGAAATAGAATTATTATTAAAATCATCCCTAAAAATAGATGAAAATTTATATTTAAACGAATTTAATGGTTTTAATATTGTTTTATGTATTTTAAATGACTATGAAATATGTAAACCAGAAATATATCTTAAACTTATGTATAATAAAAAATTAAAGAGGTTTAAAAATAAAAAATACATTTTAATAAGTAAATGGGATAAGTTAGATAAAGAATTATATGAATCAGTTATATCTGATATTTTAAGAGTTAGGGCAATGGAAAATTACTGTGGAGTTATTTTAATATCAAAAGGATTGGAAAAATGTTATCAAACAACCAAAACCAAATCTTCACAGCTAGTTAAAAAACAAAAAAACAGATATAACCTTGATCTGCAAAGAATGACAGGACCTGAAGTTATTTGGAAGAATAAAAGTGGGATGAAAAAATCTTGGAGAAAGGGGTTTGAAAAACTAATTGAACATATTTCTATATAATAAAAAATTTTTTATACCAATGACCATTTTATGGCATATATCGTACTGGACATTTGATTTGAAAATAATATTAAATTTCTATAATCATAAATTCTTTAATATATAAAAATAATGATTAATAATATGAATATTTAAAAGTATTATAATTTTGAGAAGTTTTATCCAATACTATAAATTTTATACAATAGTTTAATAAACCAAGAAAAAATTATAAATCATTATACAGTTAATCATGGTGATTGAAAATCTACAATAAGAGAAATTCATGTGAAAAATACTGAAAATAAGCATTTATTACTTTATAAACTCCCTAAAATATTCATAAGAGTTTTCAAAAGAAAATTTACAAGAGTATACTTTATTAGAATAATTCAAAAAAACCTTAACAAACCCGAATAATACCAATAATATTGTCGAAATGATTATCAAATGTAGCTATTTTTTTAATTCCTAATTCTCTCATCAGAGCTATATAAACAGAATCAAATAAAGGTATTCTTCTCTTATTTTTCTTCATTTGCTTAGTAAGTATTTCAAAACCGTTACCATAAAAATCATTATCAATAATGACCTTATAATTTTCATTTAACTCTTTATAAACTTTTGACACTAAATAATGGTCTTGTTTCAATTTAACATTCATAACTGTTATAACTTCCATTATCACAAGATTAGATATTATTCTTTCTTTGTTTTTCATTTCTTCCATTAACTCATTAGCTCTTTCATAATCCTTATTTGTTTTAACATAGAAATTAATTAAGAAATTAGCATCTAAAAAAATCATTATCAATACTCCATATTCCTTACTTTTCTTATGGCCTGAGCAGTGTCAAAAGGTTCATCAGTTTCAATTATACCTGACATATTCATAAGTCTTTCAGGGTCAGGGTCATAAGTATCTTTATTAGCTATTAAATGTTTCGGTATTTTATTTTTTGTTTTAGCTTCTATTCCTTTTTCTATTATTTCTTTTATAGCTTTTTCTTCCGTAATTTTTTCATCTTTAGCTATTTTACTAATTCTCTTTAATAAATTAGGTTTTATGTTTTCAATTTGAATAGTTCCAATTTCATCATTTATTAAGTTATGATTTTCTGTTTCTTTAAATAAACCTTGTTTAATGAATTTTTCAATTAGTTCAGTTTGACTAGTTCCTAATTGAACAGCTTTGATTTTTAAATCTTTTAATAAATTTGCATCTAAGGTGAAGCTAGTTTTTTTCTTTGACATATAAACACCTATTAATAATTTATAACTATCCTTATTTAATTATTTCGGTATTTCCTTAAATAACCATTTAAGTATATATTTCATGTTATATAATATAATTCATAATATAATATTATATAATACCATATCATTATATAATTCATAATAATTAATGTAATTATAAACTTAATAATAATATTATTTTAATAAAGTATTATTACTTACTTTAATAAAATATTATTTTAATAAAACATTATTACTTTAATAAAATATTACTTTTAATTTAATTTAAAAACAATGAAAAAAGCAATTATATAATAAAATTCAATTATAAGTATGTTATATAATAGAAATGAATATATTATTATTATTATTATTATTATTACTATTATTACTATTATTATAATAGGAGACATAATATGACAAAAAAAGAAGTATATGAGTTAAAAGTAGTTTATGATGGTGACAGTGAAATTTTTAGAGTTATAAAGATTAGAGAGGATCACTCTTTAGAAGATTTAGCTAAAACTCTTTTAAAATCAATTAAATTTGATTATGACCATATGTATCTATTTAACATGGACAATAATTATTATCAAGGAGAAAATACTTATGAAAGATCTTTAGATAGTTCTAAACCTTCTGTTAAAATAAGTTTGAAAGATCTTGCTTTGAAAAAAGGAATGAAATTTCAACTTTGGTATGATTTTGGAGATGATTGGTTTTTTAATATAACTGTTTTAAATATTGAAAAAACCACAAAATTTGATAAACCTCGAGTTATGAAATCTCAAGGCAAATTAAAACAATACCAAACCTTTGATGATTACGAAGAAGATTTTAACGATGAAAATGATCTTTTTGCTCTTCAAGGCGATCCTAAAGACACTGTTGAAATTAATGGTAAAGAAATACTATTATCTGAACTTCTAAGTCAAATGAATTCAAGTCATGAAGAAATAGATGATGACTATGTATTTACAGTTAATGGAAAAAAGATAACTTTAACTGAAATAAATAAAATAATGTAAAATAGATAGATTGAAGTAGATAGATTGAAGTTAAGAAAAACGCTTTGTGTTTTTAAACTTGTGTCTTGTTGGACAATTACCTTTGTTCAACTAGTACATACTAAAATGAATAATTTAGTGATTGTTGATTATTTTTTAAACATAATAGGTTATTAGTAAGATATATTTCAATATTGTTCACCATTTTAGAATTGTGCATTACTCTAAATATTTAAAAATTTTTTATTTTATAATTGATAAAAAGTAGAGATTTTTATAATTGAGAAAATTAATTCTTAATAAACTTTAATAGCAAATTTTCACAATTTAAATCAAGTTATGAAAATTTACTAAATATTTCTTCAAATTGAATTAAAAAATTTTCATCCTAAATTTTAAAGCCCAACCCGTTGATTTTAGTAATCCCAAATGAAAAAAGAATGCATAAATCCATTTTAAAAAAAATCAAAGATAATATAGAAATATATAGATATAAATACTATGTAAAAAAGATAAATCTAATATAAAAGATGATACGAAAAGATGAATACTATTCATAATCTTAATAACATCTTATATTTATCTAAATTCCTTTAAATCCTCATGTTTTTCATTTTTTTTATATTGTTTTTTCATATTCTTATATATAAAATATTTAATTTTATACTAATTTTGCATGATTTTATTATAGCTATTTACTCACATAATCATGTATTTATACTTTATTACAATATTTAATAAATTTTAATTGATTATTCTAAAAAATATTCGTTTAAATAAAATAAATAAGATAACAATAAGATAAAATTAATAAAACTAAATATTAAAATATTAAATTTTATAAAAAAGAAATTAAATATGAAAAAATGATAATTTGATGATTAATAGATTGTAATGAATTACTTGATTTAAAATTTTTAATTTAGAGATTAAAATAGCTATTTTCATGAAATAATAGAATAATCTACAAAATACAAATAATTATAAACAATGCAATCCTAATATATATTAATCAAATTAAATGGGGGATTATTAATGAAAATTTTAGTAGCATATTATTCAAGAACATCTGTAACAGCTAAAGTAGCTGAAAAGATTCAAAGAAATTTAAATTGTGATATAGAAGAAATCATAGATACAAAAAATCGTTCAGGAGCTTTAAACTATTTTTTATCTGCTTTTGAAGCTATGAGGGGAAAACCTAGTGAGATTGAACCTATAAAAAATGATCCATCTGAATACGATTTGGTGATCATTGGAACTCCTGTTTGGGCATCTACTATGGCAAGTTCAGTTTTAAGATATATTCTTGACAATAAATCAAAATTCAAAAACCTTGCATTTTTTTGTACATGTGGGGGAAGTGGATATGAGAAAACACTAGAAAAAATGGAAGAAGTGTCTGAAAAAACACCATTGAAAACATTTTACAAAACTAATGCAAATTCTGATTCAGAATTAGAGTCTAAAATTAACGAATTTACAGAATATATTAAAAATAAATTATAAAAAAAGCATAAAAATTAAAAATAATATAAAAAAGCATAAAAATTAAAAATAATATAAAAAAGCATAAAAATATAGAAACTAATATGATATTATATTTTTATATTCTAAAAAATTATAAAGATATAATCTTTTAAATAATGATATAAAAGAAGAATATGAATTGTAATCTTTCAAATAACAATATAAAAATATCTTTTAAATAATAATATAACGCGGAAATTAAAGAAAGGAAGGTGATTAAATCATTTAGAATTATTTAGACATATATTAATTTAGAATATCTTTTAAATTAATAACCTGTAGTGGTGAAGTTAATTATTCTCCAAAGTTATTAACCTTCAATATATTAAATCTATCTTCCTTTGATTTAATAGAATTATAGCTATAAAACAAATGTAAACATTCAACTTGAGTTGTTTTAAAATGAGATTATTATAATATCTTTATTCTTAAATCTTCAGGTCATGTTTTTTAAAATAAAGAATTTAACTAACTTTATTTCTTTAATGTATCAATCATTAATTTAACATTCTCATCAATAGCTTTTTCTACAGACATTTCTGGAAATGCTCCCCAAGTTTCTACAAATCCTCTTAAAAGTGAAAAAATATACAATCCTAGTCCATTCCTATCAATATCATTTCTTAACTCCTTTTTATCAAACAGATCTAAAACCACTTCCTTATAAAGATTACATGCTTTAAGATCATAATCATGGAATAAGTGTCTGAACTCAGGATGTTGATGATAAATACCTTTAAGCAAGAGATGGTAGTCTTTATAATTGATTTCAAGGCCTGACATATCAAAAGCAATTTCATTCCTAATATCAGAACCTATATGGCAATGAAAAAGAAGTTTCAATTTTTCAGTAGTTGAACCTTCATAATCGAGTAAAATTCTTCTAAACTCATCGAGTTGAGATAAAAAATACTTATTAAGTAAATAAAGTAAAATATCATTTTTATCTTTAAAATGATAGTATATCGCACCAGTAGTAACTTCGGCAGTATCTTGAATTTGCTTTATAGTTACATTATCAAAACCATGGCTAAGTGCTAACAAAAATGTCGCCTCAGCTATTTTATCTTTATTACTCATAATATCTCCCCAATTTAATTATAAACTGATTATTTTTAACTAAAGAAAAAGCACTCTTTATATTATATATATAAAAAACATTATAGTTATAATATAACTTTTAAACTATTATGATATAATTAAATAATTACTAATGATATTAATAGTGAATTATCAAACTATATGATTATTCTTATAATAAAAAATTTCAAATAAAATATTTAACAAATATCTTAACAAACGAACTGTTGTATATATTCTTATAGCAAACTAGTATATAAATATTGCTGAAGTCATCTAATGAAATATTTAACTATACTAATTACTTTAATAATCTTATTTATTCAATAATCTTATTTATCTAATAATATTTATTCATATAATAATTACTAATTAATTTTTTTCATTGATTGAGGGTCGGCCAAAAGTCTAAATTTATAAATCAAAGATTCATTAGAATGATTTAGTTAAGAAATAAAGAAATTTTTTCACAAGAATACTCTGATAAAGACATTTAACACACTTAAAAGACACAAAGGTAAATTTTATTAACTCATTTTTGCATGAACTAAAATGGAATCACACTATTATTTTGGTTAATACTAATATCTGATTCCATCATACTTAATATGATTTCTACATAGTTAAAATAATATAAATTTTTTAAAATAAAATAGCTACTTTATTATAGTGATTAGTAGCTATTTTACAATAGTTTAATATTTAAAGGATTTATATGAAAATTAATTTCATGAAAATTTCCAAAAAAGTAACTTATGAAACACTCTCAAAGTTTTGTTATAATGAATAATTGATATGAGGTTAGGAAAATATTTATTTACTTGTAATATATAATCATTAGTAGAATAGAAATAAGAAATAAATTGTTACTATATATTATAAAATTAACATTATTTGTGAATGTGATAACAATTAATTACACTAGCATAATTGAGTTTAATAACATTATATCCATTTTTATTAATCTAACCTATTTAATTAAATAATGATTCTTATGGACAAAATAGCTATTGATAAATTTAAAAAAGATATTCGTTTTCGCCATAAAATAGCTCATGTTGAGACTATTCCTGGAAAAATAGCTACTTTTAAAGAAGTGAACAATCTAAATGATAAAATAGCTAGATATCTAAAAGATGAAGATATTCATCTTTATGAACATCAAGCTCAAGCTTACGATGAGATTAAAAATGGAAATAATATAATTATTACCACACCTACGGCTTCTGGAAAAACACTTGCTTTTAATTTACCGGTTTTAGATACACTTTCATCTAATAAGGATGCAACTGCATTGTATATTTATCCTGCTAAGGCATTATCTAATGATCAATTAAATGTTCTTTCTATCCTTGAAAAGAATTTAAATATAAATATTAAACCAGCTACTTATGATGGAGATACTGAAAAAAGTGAACGTTATGGGATTCGCCAAAGTTCAAGAGTTATTCTCACTAATCCTTATCAATTACATCATATTTTAGCTTGGCATCATCAATGGAAGCGATTTTATAGTAATTTAAAGTATATAATAATTGATGAAGCTCATTATTACAAGGGCATATTTGGTTCAAATGTGGCTTATCTAATTAGGCGTTTAAAAAGAATAGCTAATTTTTATGGCTCCAAACCTCAGTTTATTCTTTCATCTGCAACTTTAGCTAATCCTAAAGAATTAGCTAGTAAACTTGTAGGAGAAAATTTCCATTTAATTGATAAAGATACTTCTCCAAGTGGAGAAAAAGATTTCATATTTTATAATCCTTTTTATAAGAATATTAAGAAAAATACTAAGGATAAAAATAATAAAGATGATAATGAAGCTTTGCTTAATAAGAATAATAACAAAATCAATAGAAATAATACTGAAGATCAATTTATTGAAGATAGAATAGCTAATACCAATAATTCTGATCAAGGATCTAAAATAGCTGATGGATTATCAATTCATCAAGAAACAGAGAACATATTTCTGTATCTTCTATTAAAAGACATTCAAACTTTGTGTTTTACAGTATCTCGTAAAATAGCTGAACTCATAGCTATGTGGGCTAAAAAGGATATGTTAGCTTATAAAAGAAGATTGGCAGATAATATAACTGCCTACAGGGCAGGTTATTTAGCAAATGAAAGGCGAGAAATCGAAGAAGGTCTTAAATCTAGGAAATATTTAGGAGTGACATGTACCAACGCACTGGAACTTGGAATCAACATCGGATCCCTTGATGCAGTTATCATTTCAGGCTATCCTGGAACCATGATTTCCACATGGCAACAAGCTGGAAGAGCAGGAAGAGAAAATCAGAAATCATTGGTGATTTTACTTGCTTTTGAAAATCAATTGGATCAATATTTCATGAATAATCCAAGATTTTTCTTTGATAAACCTCATGAAAATGCAATTGTAGATTTGAATAATGAAATAATAGCTAGTTCTCATGTTATTTGTGCAGCTAATGAACTTCCTATTGCCAATGATGAGGCTGAAAATATTTTCAATATTCATGATGAAGAAACAGGGAATAATTATTTAAATAAATTAATTGAAAATGAGGATCTTGTTGAAAATTCAAGAGGTCAATATATCTATCCTTATGATGATCAACCTTCTTTTAACCATTCTCTTGATCAGCTATCTACAGATATTTTTAAAGTAATGAATAACAATCAACTACTTGAAATAATGGAGAGATCTCAGGTTTATAGAGAAGCTCATGAAGGGGCTGTTTTAATTAATAAAGGAGAAACCTACATAGTTGATAGTGTAAATCTAAAAAATAAATATGTAAATGTATTTAAGAGAGCTACTGAATATCATACCATTGTTTTAAAGACTGTTGATATCAATATAAGAAAAAAATTAAAAAGAAAGAAAATTGGAGATTTTACTGTAAATTTTGGAGAATTAGAAGTATCTGAAGACTTTTTTAAGTATAAGAAGATGCATTTTTCTAAAACTATTGGGACATATTTCCTAGATTTACCTCCATTGAAGTTTAAAACAAAAGGAATTTGGTTTACAATTCCAAAAGTGATAAAAGATAGCTTAGAAAAGAAGTTCGATCAAGATGATGTATTTGCAGGAGGTCTCCATGGTGTTGAACATGCTTTAATTGGACTTTTCCCCCTTCATGTCATGTGTGATAGGTTTGATATAGGTGGACTTTCTACTAATTATCATGAAGATACTCAAGAAGCTACAATTTTTATTTATGATGCTTATGAAGGTGGAATTGGAATTACTGAGAAAGCTATGGAAGTTTTCACAGATCTTATAGATTCAACAACTAAATTAATTGATACCTGTCAGTGTAGTGATGGTTGTCCTGCATGTATTTATTCTCCTAAATGCGGTAATGAAAATAAACCTCTTCATAAAGATGCAACTAGTTATATATTGAATTACATTCAAGAACAGATAAATAATGATTCTAATATAGCTATTTCCAGCACCGTTGATAAGATTAAGGATGATATTGGTCTAAATGATTCTAATGTTACCAATATAAATAATCAACATCATAATGTTAATGATAAGATTAATAAGGCTATTAATGTTAATGATAAGATTAATAATAGTATTAATGTTAATGATAAGAATAATAAGGGTATTAATGTTAATGATAAGATTAATAAGGGTATTAATGTTAATGATAAGATTAATATTAATAAAAGTATTAATATAAATGATTCTAAAACCAAATATGAGGAAGCTGTAAGTCTTTTTGAAGAAGGAAATTATACCTATGCCAAAGATATTCTTGTAGAAATAATAAATGAAGATAAACAATATTCTAATGCTTGGTATCTTCTAGGAGTCATTTTAGAACTTCAAGAAGATTATTTAGGTGCATCTAATTTCTTAAAAAAAGCTTTAATTATAGATCCTACTCATGAAAATGCTTATTTATTGTTGGAAAAACTGAAAAATCAAGCAAAATAATTCATGATTTTATATAGAAAAATCATAAGAATCATATTTTTCATTTAATATCTTTCATGATTTTATATACAAAAATCATAAGAACTATTATAACTATCATAGTAAAAATAAATGATAAAAATAATACCTAGCATTTATTTTTAACTAATAGTTTTCTTATATTACTATCTATTATCATATTTCTTAAGTCAAATATTTATGTAACTTCAAACAAATATATTACTATCATTAAATTAATTGCTATCATTAAATTAAAATATAAAATAAATCGTTATAATAAATTTTATTGAATTAATTATTCATAGGTTATAACAATCTAAATTATTTTAGATAAAATATTAAATTAAATATTTTAGATAAAAAATATAAAATTCAAATAATAATAATAATAATAATAATGTATCAAAATTCAATTATGGATTTAATTATATATGTGATCAATTATGACTGAAAATAATAAAGATAATCATATTAAAACAGAGATTTTGTTAAAAACACAAGATTTATTAAAAAAATATACATCCGAGCTTAAAGATATCACTACAATTTCATTAAGTAATAAAAAATCATACTTAGGAAATATTAAATTCTTTGATACTGAAAATATTGATGAAGTTAAATCTGAACTTAAATCTTTATTTGATGCCTATGGTAAAAATAGCTTCAACATAGAGAATATTCAATCTTGTTGTACTCCCAATTACATTTTAATTAGTTTTAAAATAGATATATAGTGTAAAATAAATCCTGTTTAGTATAATTCTATTAAAATAAATTGGTCGTGTCTGTATTTTAATGAAACAAAGTATGTTGTTATATATTTTAATATAATATATTCGTGTCTGTATTTTAATGAAATAAAGTATGTTGTTATATATTTTAATATAATATATTCGTGTCTGTATTTTAATGAAATAAAGTATGTTGTTATAATAATTTTACTAAAAGATATTATTTGAGTCTGTATTTTGATGAAATAAAGTATGTTGTTATAATAATTTTACTAAAAGATATTATTTGAGTCTGTATTTTGATGGAAAATTATAATTATTAGGTATCTATAGTATAAATTAATTTTATCATATTTATTAATTTTATCAAGTTTTTCATCATAATTCATTATATTTTACTTTAATTAAAAAAATATTACTAACTAATAATCATTAAATTTATATTAAAAGTAGGAAGTAGATAAAAATGCCATCCAATTATGAAACACATAAAGATGATATATTGAAATCAATATTATCAAAATCACTGTCTTCAAAAAATCCATCTAAAGAGACAATAGCTAAAGCTCATCTAAATTCCAACAATTCATATACAGAATTAAAGGAAAAGCTTCTTACTGAATATCAAAATCAGAAAATAGATGATATTGAAGGTAGTGAGATTTTTGAAACAAAATCTGGAGAGACTTTAAAGATAGTCAGAAAACAGAAAATCGACTTTTCATTAAAAGAGAATGATTTTAAGAAACATTTATTCAGTGATTTAACTTTGGTTCCAAAAATTGGTCAAGTTACTGAACAAAAGTTATTAAAAGAAGGTTATACCGATATTCCTTCTTTGTTAGAACATGAAAAATTTTCCCAGTTGGCTCAAATAGCTATTGACAAAATTGAATCTAGTTCTTTTGTTGAAACTTTTCATTTAGTTAGAAAAAATAGCTATTCTCCAAACAATGTTTTAAAATGTGCAGGTTCTGTAGAAGAAGAAAATTTCAAATTCATGGATATAGAAACATTGGGATTATCCAATGTTCCAATCATTCTTATGGGATTAGCTGAGATTAAAGGAAAATATATTGAATCTACTCAATATTTGCTTAGAGATAAAATAGAGGAACCGGCTCTTTTAGAAGGATTTAATTCTCATTTAGATGAGGATTCAGTCTTTGTAACTTATAATGGTGCTAGTTTTGATATTCCATTTATTAAAAATAGATTTAATTATTATAGGATGGATTATTCTCATAATTTAATTAATTATGATCTTCTCTACTTTGCAAGGAGATTATGGAAAAATCAAGTCCCTGATTGTAAATTAACTACAATAGAATCTCATCTTTTTGATATAAATCGAGTTGATGATGTTCCAGGTTCTCAGATCCCTAAATATTATGAAACTTATCTAAAAAAGAATAATATTGGTCCTCTTGTTCCAATAATTGAACACAATCGTATGGATATTGTCTCATTAGCTAGTTTTTTAATGAGGATGTGTGATGAAATTAATTAATTTAATCGTTTAAAACTTAATTTTTATTCTTTATTTTTAATTTAATCGTTTAAAACTTAATTTTTATTCTTTATTTTTAATTTAATCATTTAAAACTTAATTTTTATTCTTTATTTTTAATTTAATCATTTAAAACTTAATTTCTATTATACATTACTATTATACATTATAGTAACATCAATAAATTTTCAATAAAATAATATTTTTTCTAGAAAATTAGATACAATTAAAAAAAGAATAAATAAAATTAAATAAATAAAATTAGTAAAATAGATTTAACATAAAATAAAAATTTAACTACTTCAATTGTAATAAAACATATCTAAGAACTATTTTTAGATTTTAATGCTTTAAAAGCTACTGGAACGGTACTATATTTAGTTCCTGCGGCATTTAAAACTTCTTCTGTATCATTAGTTAGTCTGGCTATTGGTTTCCAAGGGTTCTTTTTCTCCTCACCAACTACAAATACTTCATCAACTAATCCTTTATTTAACAAATATAGTAGTATTGAAGTTACAACTCCTCCATCTTGCCCTGTAACATTTTTTGATTTAGCAGTGAGTATTTCTAAGTAATCTCCTAATGGCTTAGAATTTAAATCATGTGAGCGTATGTTTTCACTAAGAAACGTTCTTGGACAAGCAAAATAGCATGCATGACAATCTTCAGGGCAGTTTCCTTTTCGTACTGGTTTACGTTCATTGATTTGAATTATATCGGATGGACAAACAAATTCACAGGCACCACAAAGAACACAAGCACCTTCACTTATCACATCTTTATCCAAATTTTCAAATTGACTTTGAATAGCTAATTCATTTATAATATCATCTGTAACTTTTCTCTCATATAAAACAGGATGGGAAATGTTTTCTCTGGATGTTATATAATTCAAATTTTCTTTTTTCTTTTTACTAGCTATTTTTTCAAGTAATTTTTTTCCTTTTTCAGTGATTGGTTCAGAGGATATATAATTTTCAGAAATAGCTCCTTCAACTATTTTTTTACCTTTGGAAGTTCTAATAATTAGAGTTGAAAAACCTTTAGGTGAACCAACGGACCCTACTGAAATATCAGAAAGATCTGAAGTAAAATCAACACAAATTTCACAATTTCTTCTTTTAAAGGAATCAGTTTCAGCTATTGTATAATCTTTCTCTTTTCCATTAGTTAAAAATATTTTAAACATGTTATTTTCAATACGAAACTCTTTAACATCTTTTAAATCTATTTTTTTTTCATCTAAAAACATCTTTAAATAGGTATATGAAAAATTTTCCATACAGAATAATCCAATTTTTATATCAATTGGAGATCCTCCAGTTTCTTCAGAATAGCTATTAATTTTAGTAGCAGCTAAAATTTGACAAGGAGTCCCCACCATAGCTGTTTTATTATTAAATTCCATATTATCGATCCTTAATAATCTTTTTATAATTTTTATAAGTAGTTTATTCTTAAATAATTTACTAATAATTATATTTATACCAATAATTATCTTCATTATCAATAATTATCTTCATTATCAATAATTATCTTCATTATTGTTGCCTTATTTATTCTCCATAATTACGATAATTACTATACTATAATCCTAGCAATTAAACAGGCTAATAAAAATAATTAGTAAAATGAATATAAAGAAAATATAATCTATATAATATTTATATTAGATAATACTTATATTGGATATTTTATAATTTAAACTTTACTATCTTAGTTAATTTTGAACAAAATGAATTATATTGAATGATAAATTTATAATTGATTAAAAATCTTATTTTTATTAGGTATATTTTTATTAAACTATACTTTATTAAATATATTTTTATTAAACTATACTTTATTAAATATATTTTTATTAAACTATACTTTATTAAATATATTTTTATTAAACTATACTTTATTAAATATATTTTTATTAAACTATTAGAATATATTTTAATAAGTAATATATTTATTTAATATACCGTCTGATAATTTGTGAAATTTCATGGATAAAAACTCCTTGAAATTTGAATTTAAGTATTTTATAAAGTTAAACTAATAAAATTACAGATTAATAATTTGATAATTTTAAAATAAAGGCTAATTAAATTGAAAAATCTAAATATAATACAATATGTTATTTTAAAAAAACTAATTCTATAAAATTAAATCATTAATTATTATTATTATTATTCAAACAAACAAATCATATTATAGAAATAATTTAATTAATTAATCAATGCTAATATTGATATCAATCTTCATTAGAACTAATATTGATATCAATCTTCATTAGAACTAATATTGATATCAATCTTCATTATAACTTTATTTAATATTTAATAACTCAAAACATTTAACATAAATAAATTAAGAAACAATACAAACTTATATTAACTTTAAACCCACAGTACAAAAAATAAAACTTTGTAAAAATAATCATTTTTATCAATTATTCATTAAAACAAATTAACATACTCTTAATAGATTTAATAAGATTAGATTAGATATTCTTTCAATTATTACTCATAATTTCAATAATAATAATTTAATTATCTATTTATTTAAAATATGAAATGTTTCCTATTTTTTTAGCTATTTTGAATTATAATATTAGAAAAGTTTATTAATTAATGATTTAATATTAAATAATGTATTTATAATTAACATGGTGAAATTTATTTTTATTATTGGGTTTGTATTGGGGATATAAATGGGAAAATCATCTTCCAAAAAGATTGAAAAAGAGTTTGAAAATCTTAGAAAAAAGTTATTAGATTTAACTTCAAGAAATCAACTTCTTAATTTTAAACATAGGGCTAAAACTCTTGAAGTTATTAATAATTCTCCAAATCATGTGTATCAAACCCTAATTTTACAAAAGAAAAAGATGCACTTTGTTCCAAATAAAGAAGATAATAAAAGTAGGAACTCTGAAGATTCTGAATCTCCGCAATCAAGAGCTTCACGCTTTTCTGGCATTTGGGATCATTCTCCAATCGATTTGAGCATCTTTAAAGATGGAAATACTTCTCTTAAAATTCCCCTTTCTTCTAGAGAGCTTCAAAAAAGGCTTTTTTATATAAATCAACAAGCAAGATTAATGTTTCAAGAACAAGGTTATAATATTCTTTACTTAGCTATTGGTTTTTTGGAGTGGAGAGACAATGTTAAGCCAAAAGAAGTAAAAAAAGCTCCTCTTGTTCTTATTCCTGTTCTACTAGAAAGGAAAAAAGTGGGTAAATCATTTTCAATTAGTTGGAATGAAGAAGATATACAAACAAACATATCTCTACAAGCTAAGCTTCGAGAAGAAGGACTAGAACTCCCTGAGTTTACTATAAAACCTTACACTGAAGCAATTGATCATTATCTAAGAGATGTTAGAAATACAATAGCTAAAAGTCCATCAACCAGAAATTGGAAGGTAGTTAGAGATATTTCTATTGGATTTTTCTCATTTACAAAGTTTGTAATGTATAATGATCTCAACCCAGATAGCTGGAAAAATATTGATTTAACCAAACATGAGTTAGTTGATTCTATATTCAATCCTAAAGTTAATCAAAATGATCATTCATTTAATGCAGAAGAGATTGATAAGAAGCTATCTTATGAAAATATGTATCATGTTCTTGATGCAGACTCTTCTCAAATAGCAGCTATTGAAGATGTTAAAGCAGGACGAAATTTAGTAGTAGAGGGACCTCCAGGAACTGGAAAATCACAAACAATTGTTAATTTAATAGCTGAATTATTAGCTGAAGATAAAAGTGTACTATTTGTTAGTGAAAAGATGGCTGCACTTGAAGTGGTTAAAAGTAGATTAGATTCTGTAGGACTTGGAAAGTTCACCCTTGAAATTCATAGTCATAAAACTAGGAGAAAACAGCTTCTTAAAGAACTCAAAAGGGCTTTGAATAAGCAAAGAAAAATAAGGTTGGATATAGATCAAACCATAAGAAAGCTAGAATCCTTAAAAAATCAACTTGATGATTATGCAGAGGTTATACATCAAGAAAATTATGGAGTTAAAATGTCTCCATTTGAATTATATGGACTAAAAGAAGTAGCTGATGATCATTTTTCAAGACAAAATACTATTTTACCCCTTGTTAGAATGAAATCTCCTGAAGCTATCACTAAAAGAGATTTAGATGATATGATTATAGATCTTGAAAATCTCGCAGAATTATACTCAACTCTTGGGAAGAATAATCCATGGAACAACTGCGCTCCTAAAAGTCTACTTCCTGGAGATTTGAGAGAAATTGAGCTATTGATTCAAGATACTTTAAATTCATTAGATGAATTTAATATTGAAGCAAGCAAAGTCTATGAGACATATGGTATTAAAGAAGCAAGTGATATCAAATCATATAAACAATCATTAGATGGATTAAAACTTTTAGATAACAAATATACTCAACTAATTGACAGTTCAATATTAACCAATAAAGAATGGGTTGAAAATCCACGTCTTGCCTATACTATCATTGAAAACCTTGAAGATTATCAAATGACTTCTAAAGTAATGGAAAAATTTAAGGATTCAATTGTTAACGAAAATTTAGATGATATGATAGCTGAATTTGAAAAATTCACCAATAGAAAGTTCAAACTATTTGGAGGAAAAGGTAACAAAGAGGAAATACTTTCTCTTTACACTTCAAAATTTAAATCAAAGGTTTCAAATGATAAAAGTATATTAAATGATCTTAAAGCAGTCCGTGAACACATTAAATTTAGAAAAAAATTACAATCTCTCGAAGAATCAGGAACAAAATTATTTGGTGAACTATGGCATTTAGAGGCCTCTGTTTCAGAGCTAAAAGATGTTTCTAACTGGATGCGTGAATTTAATCATTTTTTAAAAGAAGGAATTTATAGTAAACAAACAATAGACTCTCTTTATAATTCAATGGTTGATATAAATGCTGAATATGAAATGAAGGATTATGTTGGGAGTGGAGATAATTTCTACAAAAATCTCAAAAAATTAGAGTCTAAATTGAATCCACGGAATAAATTAATCTTTAAAAAAGAAACTGATGATGTTTCATTTGATCAATGGAAAAAACAGCTGAATACGTGGAAAGGTCAATTATCTAGTTTGCATCTTTGGTCTCAATATCTAAATACTAAAAATGCTTGTTTAAAAACTCAATCTTCATTATTTGTAAAATCTATTGAAGATAGAAATATTAAAAAAGATGATGTTAGATATTTAATTTATGGAAATTTTGCAGACAGTCTTCTTAATATAATATTCACTGAAAATGAAGCTTTAGCCACTTTCGTTGGAGAACTCCACGAAAATAGGATCACTGACTTTAAAGACTTAGATTCAAAGATAATTGAGTTAAATAGAAAAAGGATTTTTAACAAACTAAATGAGAAAATTCCAAATATCAACACTGCAACTGATGATGAAGAAATTAAGGTATTGAAAGGAGAACTCACAAGAAAAAGTGGTCATCTTCCAGTTAGAAAGCTTCTTGAAAAATCAGGAGGAATAATTAAACAAATAAAACCTTGCTTTATGATGAGTCCTTTATCAATTGCTCAATATTTAGATCCAACTAACCCTAAATTAAAATTTGATGTTGTAATTTTTGATGAAGCAAGTCAAGTGAAACCAGAGGATGCTCTTGGAGCATTTATGAGAGCTGAAACAGCTGTTGTAATGGGAGATACTCAACAACTACCTCCAACCTCCTTTTTTGATCAGTTGATTGGTGGAGAATCTGAGGAAGAAATAGCTACTGCTTTAGATATGGAAAGTATTCTTCATCTATGTAAATTGTCTTTTCCAGTTAAAATGTTAAAATGGCACTATCGAAGTCGTCATGAATCTTTAATAAACATTTCCAACCATGAATTTTATGATGATCAGCTATTGGTCTATCCATCACCTTCACATAATACTGAATCTCTAGGCCTTAAATTCAAGTATAATCCTAAAACTTATTATGATAGGGGAAAATCATCTGCCAATAGAATAGAAGCACAAGAAGTTGCTAAAGAAGTTTTAAACCATTTTGATAAGTATGGTGATACTAAAAGCTTAGGTGTTGGAACATTTTCAGTTGCACAGATGAATGCCATTCTTGAAGAGCTTGAATTTGAAAGAAAACAGCACCCTGAACTTGAACATTTATTTTCTGATAAAAAAGATGATAGATTCTTTGTTAAAAATCTTGAAACAATTCAAGGAGATGAAAGGGATGTTATACTAATTAGTGTAGGATATGGATATGATACCGAAGGTAAAATGTCTCTTAATTTTGGTCCACTAAACCAAGATGGGGGAGAAAGAAGACTTAATGTATTAATAACTAGGGCCAAAGAGAAATGTGTAGTCTTTGCTAATTTCAAATCATATGATATGCATTTAACAGCAAATCCTCCTTTTGGAGTTAAAGCTCTAAAAAATTTCCTAGAATACTCTGAAAACATATCCAAAGGAATCATTCACAATAAAAATAATAAAAATAATGAAAACTTTGAAGATGCCATAGCTAATTTTTTAGAAGAAAATGGTTATACTGTAGACAAGCAAGTAGGATCCCCTGGATTTAAAATTGATTTAGCTATTGTAGATGATCAAAATCCTGGAAAATACATTCTTGGAATTGAATGTGATGGAGAAATGTATTATTCTTCAAAAGTAGCTAGAGACAGAGACAGACTCAGAGATCAAGTTTTAACTGGTCTTGGTTGGAACCTTTACCATCTTTGGTCCACAGATTGGTATAGGAACAGAGAATTAGCTAGAACAAAGCTATTAAATTTCATTGAAAAAACCAAGATTGAAACCTTTGCAAATGAAGTTAGTCAAAGTGAAATTAAACCAATAATCACAGATGATGATCTTTCAATTGTACTTGGACATGATGAAAATGAGGAATATGAATCTGATAATGAAGAAATAGCTATTGAAGCAGATGATAATTTAGATAATGAAGAAATAGCTATTGAAACAGATAATAATTTAGATAATGGAGAAATAGCTATTGAAGCAGATGATAATTTAGATAATGGAGAAATAGCTATTGAAGCAGATGATAATTTAGATAATGGAGAAATAGCTATTGAAGCAGATGATAATTTAGATAATGAAGATAAAGTAAATAATAATATTGAGCATATAAACGATGAAAAAGTAGAATTTTCTCTCAAAGATCAAAATAAAATCAATATCCATGAAGAAAATCTGTCTGAAGAACCTATTGATCTTAAATCTGAATTTAGCTTATCCAACAAAGAGAAAATAGATAATTCTACAGATGAAACAGACAATTTTATTAATAATTTAATTAATAGTCAAAAACAAAAACAAGCAAATGCAGCTATTGAAGAAAAAAATAGCCATATATTTAATAAAAATAATGAAATAACTACAGATACTAAGGATTATCTATTAAATAAAAAGCACCATCATATTCATAATGAGAATCCTATTCATGAAACTAATAAGATTGTTAAAAATGATGAATTCTATGATAAAGTTATCAATACGAATAATAGTCAAAATAATTTAAATAATAATAAAAATATTGAAAATACTACTGATATTGATAATAAAAAACTTAAATTCAGATCTAATATTGATTTTAATTTTAATAATGAAGATAATAATATATATAATCCAGATAACAATATTGATGATAATACAAGCGATTTAAATAATAATAATAATAATAATATTAATAATAATGGTAATATAAGTGATTTAAAAAATAATATTAATAATATTAATAATACTAATGGTAATATAAGTGATTTAAAAAATAATATTAATAATATTAATAATAATAATATTACAAATGACAATAATCCTCTTAATGATATTACTGCTATTTCTAATGAAGATAATGCTGATGAATTAGAAGAAATCATAAATTCATTCACATCAAAAAATTATAATAATGATACATCTAGTGATTATAATAAAAATGAAAATAGCTATAAGGAAAAAATAGATAATATAGTTGAAAGTAATTTAATTGGTGATGTAGATCAAAATATTGAAAGTCATATTTTAAATGATAATATTGATAATAGTAATCTATATGATGAAAATAAAATTGACAATTTAAATAATGATAAGGATATTAACAATATTATTAATAACGAGGATAATGAGAACTTTATTATTGATGAATTAATTAATACTCAAGATCTTAAGGAAAATGATAGTTCTGTTAAGGTTTATAAAGGAGCTAAAACTTTCAACAGTCCTTTGAGGAAAAACAATGTTTTTTATTCGAGAAATAAAAAGGATTCTGATTCACTTAAACATAGAATTAAATCTGTCAGTGAATCTATTACAGAAATTAAAAATGAAGTTAAATATATTAATGATTCATTAAAAGAAATTGAAAACCCTACTGCTCCAGAAGAATTTGTGGTTATAGATAGAACAAAAGATCCCATCATTGATGATTTATCTAATAATCTTGATATTAATAATCAAAAAAATTCTTATGATAAAGTTAAGAGCTTTAATGAGGATTCTTCAAATAATATAAACAAACTTCAAAATCAAATCTCGGAAAACTTAGATGGATCATTAGAAGACATCATTCAAGATATAAATAAAGAATATGTTGAAACTGAAAAACAGAGATACCAAGAAAGTAATCAGTTTAAAACTGAAGATGATAGAATAATATCCAATGATGATTATGATTTACAGTCCTCAATTGTTCAATATACATATATCAATGAAGTAGGTATAACTAGCTCAAAAGAACTATATGATGCATCTAATGACAAAATAGCCGAATCTGTTAATGTTGTTGTTAATTTTGAAGGACCAATTCATAAAAATGAAGTTATCCTAAGGATTAGAGAAAAATCAAATATTAAGCGCACTGGAGTAAAAATAAAAAAAATAATCAGTGATGCTATTAATACTGCTGAAAAACAAGGATCTATTGTTATAATAGATGACTTTTTATTCCCTAATAATGGATCAAAAATACCAGTTAGAAAAAGAAAAAAACCAAACATTGACTTGATAGCTAATGAAGAAATAGAAGAAAATATAAAATTAGTTTTAAAATTTAACTCCCCTATTGATTCTAAAAAATTAATTAAACAAGTTTCAAAGAATTTTGGATTTAAATCAACATCTAAAAAAACATCCAAAAAAATAAATAATATTCTTGATTATATGTTAATACAAGGAGACATAACTAATAACAATAATGATATAGAATCAACTAACTAATGTAGTTGTTATTCTATACACATTACATATTACTCAATTCTTTTATTGTATTGCTAATTATTTATTATTAATAAGAGTCACTTAAAGGAAAATGATAGAGTATTATTAATTTATTTTGATGATTGAAGTGATTTATAAAAATTAGTATGTAATATTGTCCTTAAAAAAAATTTCTAAATTATTACTAAAATAAATAATGGAAAGAATAATAATAAAATCTTTCCATCACCCTAAAAAAAATATGTTTTAATTTTGTTTTCTCTTAATGCCTATTCCGTGTGGTTAATAGTACTAATATGATAGCTATTATTGGTATTCCTGTTTTTTTCATAGTAGCACTAACATTACTAGTATCTACTGGATTGTCATTTGGATCTGGAGTAGGAGTAGGTGTAGGAGTTGGTGTAGGTTCTGGTACTACTGAAACAGTTAAATTATCTTCAGATGTTGAATTAAGATAATCACTATCTCCCATAAAAGCAGCAGATATAGTAAATTTCCCTGCTTTAGAAGGAGTATATGATAATCTAGCTATACCATTAATATCAGTAACAGCTTCCCCAACATTTTTACCATTAACAAAGAAAGTAACATTTCTACCAGCTAATGGATTACCATTCATATCTGTGAGTGTAGCTATTAAATCAACAGCCTCACCAACCACAGTAGGTGATGAACCTAATACTAAATTTGCATTTCTTTTATTCACAATAAAATGTGTAGAATTGGTGAAATCAGTGAAGTTATCATGACCATTAAGACTGACAGTAACAGTAATATTGCCTTTTTGGGTAGTAGTATAATTCATACTCCAACCACCAGTACTATTGACACTTACTAATTGATTATTACCGTTTACAGTAATATTGAGTTGAGTGATGCCTGTAATTTTCTAGTTGGCTGCTTATAGTAGTATTATCACCAATTTGAACAGGATCAACATTAATAGTTGAATTAGTAGTAGGCTTATTAATATTTAATAGGTCATTTTTAATACTATGGCTTGTTGAGTGTGACCACTATAGCTACCTGTAACAGGTAAAGTTCCAATAGTGTTAGCAGTATATTATTGTGGAAAATTAATTTTAGTGATATATTTATATGGTATTAAGTTTAATATATTAGTATGTCAAGAAAAAAATTTGAACTTCCAGAAAATGATAAAAAAGCTATGAAAAAATTTGTTAGAAAGTCCAAAGAAA
>NZ_LWMW01000034.1 GCF_001639285.1 Methanobrevibacter cuticularis
AACAACAGTTAATGCAGTACTAGTTTCATAAGTTGCAGTGTTGTTTTCAAAAGTACAATTATCAATCAAATTAACACTATCAGTTCCATTTAGATATGCATCACCATAATTAGTTGCAGTGTTGTTTTTGAATACTGAATTTTCAAGAGTATTACTAGAACCAGTTCCAGTCATAGCTAAAGCACCATAATTATTATTTGCTGTGTTGTTTTCAAAAGTACAATTATCAACCAAATTAACACTAATATCTCCAGCTATATATGCAGCACCATAATTAGTATTTGCTTTATTGTTTATGAATACTGAATTTTCAAGAGTATTACTAGAACCAGTTCCACTCATACTTAAAGCACCATAATTATTATTTGCATTGTTGTTTATGAATACTGAATTTTCAAGAGTATTACGAGAACCAGTTCCACTCATACCTAAAGCACCATAATTAGTTGCAGTGTTGTTTTCAAAAGTACAATTATCAACCAAATTAATATTATTATCTACATTTAGATATGCAGCACCATAATTATTTGCATTGTTGTTTTTGAATACTGAATTTTCAAGAGTATTACTAGAACCAGTTCCAGTCATACCTAAAGCACCATAACTAGCTGCAGTGTTGTTTTCAAAAGTACAATTATCAACCAAATTAACACTATCAGTTCCACTTAGATATGCAGCACCATAATTATTACTTGCTTTATTGTTTATGAATACTGAATTTTCAAGAGTATTACGAGAACCAGTTCCACTCATAACTAAAGCACCATAACTAGTACCTGCAGTGTTGTTTTCAAAAGTACAATTATCAACCAAATTAACAATATTACCTCCACTTAGATATGCAGCACCATAATTATTTGCATTGTTGTTTTTGAATACTGAATTTTCAAGAGTATTACTAGAACCAGTTCCACTCATACCTAAAGCACCATAATTATCATTTGCAGTGTTGTTTTCAAAAGTACAATTATTAACACTACTAGTTCCACTTAGATATGCAGCACCATAATTAATACTTGCTTTATTGTTTATGAATACTGAATTTTC
>NZ_LWMW01000035.1 GCF_001639285.1 Methanobrevibacter cuticularis
ATTATTATTATCTCTGGTAATCTTTCTGATTTATTTAATATAGTTTCATATCTTTTTAAACATTCATTTTCATCGTAAGTGCGGAATATGTTGTTTATTTCAGTTAAATATCGGAGAGTTGCCATTTTAGTGACTATATTATCTTTAGTTTTTTTTAAATATTTATTTACCTCCTCCCTACATTCTTTCATCATGTGAAATACACATCTTTGATGTATCATGGTTAAATCTTTAGCTATTGATTTGTATTGTTTTAATCCGTCGGTTGTTAAACTTATTCGTGGTTGATTTTCAGTAATATCTTTGATTAATGATTTTAACTTTTTATTTTTCCCTGAATCCATTATTTCTTCAGCTATAGTGCCTTTTATAAATTTATCATGGAGACTTACCCGATATCTCTTTTTCCCACCAATATAAAGATATTGTTCATCCATGACATAATAGCCTAATAATTGCTTAAATTTACGAATAACTCTGTTTCCTTCTTTTTTAACTTTTTTTTGGATCTATTTTGAGGAAATTTTTAATAGATTGATGTGATATTTCAAGATTTAAGAAATTTTCAGTATCTCTGGCTATTTTTCTCAGTGACTCTCCCCTATTTTTCTTAAATTCTCTAATTTTCCCTTTTAAACTGTTAAAAAAGTTTTTATTTTCTTCTTTAATGTTTTCTAGGGTGGTTGAGTATTTTTTATTGCAGGATTTACATTTATATCTTTGTAAAGATATTTTAATTTTCTCACAATTATCAATTTTGGGGTTTATCTCCCTAAACCCTTGTTTCACTTGTTTTACAGATCCACAGTTAGGGCAAGTAGGATTAATCATCTGATAATTCCCATTATCCAGAATTTGGATATTTTTATTGATTTTTTTCTTTTTATTGTGAGGAAAAGCATATTTCACAACTTTAGTTTTAAAATCAACTTTTTCTTCAATACAATCGAAAAGTTTAAGTTGAATAGGACCAATATTATCTATAAGGGCAGATTTACTTATTGTAGTCATAAATAAGTATCTGTCCTTTTTCATATT
>NZ_LWMW01000036.1 GCF_001639285.1 Methanobrevibacter cuticularis
TAGTGACATTGTCAACATTGTTGTTAGTGCCTAAGTCTGCATTTCCATTGTTAGTTAAATTACCAAGGTTGTTATTTTCACCAGTAACAGATAAATCGCCGTTATTGGTAACATTACCTAATGCATTGTTACCACCAACTGTAGTATTTCCATCGTTAATGAGATTATCGATAGTATTATTAGCACCTAAATCAGCATTACCAGAGTTATTCAAATTACCAACATTATTATTCTCACCAATAACAGACAAATTACCATTACCATTATTAGTAACATTACCTAACACATTGTTACCACCAACAGTAGTATTACCATCGTTAATAAGATTATCAACACTATTATTAGCACCCAAATCAGCATTACCAGAGTTATTCAAATTACCAACGTTATTATTTTCACCAGTAACAGATAAATCACCATTATTAGTAATATTGCCTAATGCATTGTTACCACCAACAGTAGTATTACCATCGTTAATAAGATTATCAACACTATTATTAGCACCCAAATCAGCATTACCAGAGTTATTCAAATTACCAACGTTATTATTTTCACCAGTAACAGATAAATCACCATTATTAGTAATATTGCCTAATGCATTGTTACCACCAACAGTAGTATTACCATCGTTAATAAGATTATCAACACTATTATTAGCACCCAAATCAGCATTACCAACATTAGTCAAATCACCAACATTATTATTCTCACCAATAACAGACAAATCACCATTATTAGTAACATTGCCTAATTCATTGTTACCACCAACAGTAGTATTACCATCGTTAATTAGATTATCAACACTATTATTAGCACCTAAATCAGCATTACCACTATTAGTTAAATCACCAATAGTATTATTTTCACCAATAACAGATAAATCACCGTTATTGGTAACATTGCCTACTATATTATTATTGCCAATAGTAACATTATCATAGATTACAATATCAGAAGAACCAGTACTATCAGTATTATTAACTATAACATTATCATT
>NZ_LWMW01000037.1 GCF_001639285.1 Methanobrevibacter cuticularis
TCAAAAACTACGGAGAAAAAACAGGTTCAAAGACATTCACAAAATCACTCAAAAAAATACTCAAAAAACACAAAATCTACAAAATACAAACAACAAAAAACACCAAATACAACTACAACAAAGCATCTAAAATACTAAAAACAATGGTCAAAAACTTAGCATACAACAAAATAGCTAAACTCAAAATAACAGTATACAGAAGAACCTAAAAAATAAATTACTTTGTGTTATCTATTTTTGGAAAGAAGTTAATTAATGTAACTATTCTTTCCAAACATTTTTTTTCTTTATTTAAGATTATAGCTTATTTTGGAAAGTTTAAAAATAAATTATAAAAGAATTTAGAATTTCTTTTATGATATTAAAACTGCAGATTCGAACATATCTGCGATTAATAGATTGTTGTTTATGTCAAATATGAATTTATCAATCCATTTTTTTTGTATATTGACTTTTTGTCAATATTTTCATAAAAGCATTTTTCAATATTTTCAATTAGAAATTCTTCACTTTCGATAAATTCTGTGGATAATTCTTTTTTTTATGGTTCTCCAGACCTGTTCAATGGGGCTAAGCTTAGGGGAGTATGGTGGTAAATGTATAAGAGTTATATTAAGGTATTTAGAAGTTTTTTTCAATATTTTAGCGTTATGGACTGGGTAATTGTCTAAAACAATGACTATTTCAATTTCTTTTTTAAACAGGTTTTCTAAAGGTTTTAAAAGTTCGCTGTAGACTATTTCTAATATTTCTCCAAGCTTTTTTTTATTCTCTTTTTCATATTTTTTTGACATTTTAGGCTTTTCTGCATATTTTTTTAAGTCTTTTATAATCATTTTTTTTGTTTTTGTGGGGAAAACATGATTTAAGATAATATTCATTATGGTTTTGATTAGTGGATTTGTTGTTTTCTAATTTTTCAATGATTGTGGTGATTTTTAATTGTTCATGTGTTAGTATTTCGTCTAATTTGTTTTTTAAG
>NZ_LWMW01000038.1 GCF_001639285.1 Methanobrevibacter cuticularis
GTTCCTAGTTTTTGGACGATGAAATTCACGTTGTTGTTGGATTCTGTGTAATTGTTGTTTTCTTTAAATATTATGGTGTATGTGTATTCATCTACATCTAAATCAGGGATATTTACTCTACCCACACCATTGGTGAAAGTCACATTGTAAGTTATGTTGTTTATGATTACTTCGTAAACTCCATCTAAGATAGCTGTGCCATTAGGTGTAGTTGCATTAATCACCACAGTAAGATTATCACCATAGGTAACATCAGAAGCTGTAATGTCTAAGTTTACATTATCTTTAAAACTAGTGCTAAGATTAATACTTGTAGAGTTATAATCATCTGTACTTTCAAAGTTTATTGTTAAGTTTTGATTTCCTAGTTGACCATAATTAAATCCAGTAAATACTCCAGTTCCATTAACAAATGTAACATTCTTATTTTGACCATTAATAGTGACGTTGAATGTGATAGGTGATAAACCACCAATATTCGGATTAATATGTAAAGTTATATCAGCTACACTATTATTCACAATAGTTAATTGATCAACAGTAATATTAGTAATATTACCTTTACTAATACTTCCTCCGGCTAGTGTGAAGCTACCAATAACAGTACCATTTAAATTCTTAAACACAACATTCGGATCAGCAATAGTTTGAATAGGTACTTCAATTATGCCATTATTGTTTAAACCAAACTCTTTGAAAAAGGTACCATTCCAATAAACACCATTCATAGAAGGTAATAAATCAGAACCAGAACTATCCGTAGAACCATTCAAATACACTGTGTAGTTGAATTTTAATAACTCACCAACACTATAATTAGCACTAAGATCACTCATATTAGTAATACCGAGCACATAATAATTATTCACAACTATATTACTCATAGTTGGTATGCCGTTGTAGCCATAGTAGTTATAATCAGCATTCACATTAT
>NZ_LWMW01000039.1 GCF_001639285.1 Methanobrevibacter cuticularis
TTAGCTACAGTAAAAGTTGTAGAATTACTGAAATCAGAGAAATTGCCATGACCAGAAAGACCAACAACAACATTAATAGAACCAGTACGAACAGTAGTATAATTCAAACTCCAACCACCAGAACCATTAACAGCAACATTAAACTGTATACCATCAACAGTAACAGTAACACTAGATATCCCAGTATAATTAACTAAAACACCGCTAATAGTAGTATTTACACCAATACTTACAGGATTAGGATTAACAACGATAGTAGAATTAGTACTATTCTTATCTACAGTGAAAGTTGTAGAATTAATAAAGCTTGTGTAATTATCATTACCAGCAAACCCAACAACAACACTAACAGAACCAGTACGAACAGTAGTATAATTCAAACTCCAACCACCAGTATTATCAACAGCAACATTAAACTGTATACCATCAACAGTAACAGCAACCTGATTTATTCCAGTGTAATTATCTAAAACACCACTAATAGTGACATTATTACCAATACTAACAGGATCAGGATTAACAACGATAGTTGAATTAGTACTATTCTTATTTACTGTGAAAGTTGTAGAATTACTGAAATCAGAGAAATTTCCATGACCAGAAAGACCAACAATAACACTAACAGAACCAGTACGAACAGTAGCATAATTCAAACTCCAACCACCAGTACTATCAACAGCTACAATAAACTGTATACCATCAACAGTAACAGTAACCTGATTTATTCCAGTATGATTAGCTAAAACACCACTAAGAGTAGTATTTACACCAATATTTACAGGATTAGGACTAACAACGATAGTAGAATTAGTACTATTCTTAGCTACAGTAAAAGTTGTAGAATTAATAAAGCTTGTGTAATTATCATTACCAGCAAAACCAACAACAACACTAACAGAACCAGTACGAACAGTAGTATAATTCA
>NZ_LWMW01000040.1 GCF_001639285.1 Methanobrevibacter cuticularis
CTGTATTTTTTCATAGTAGCTAATAAAGCTACTGGATTATTACTTCTTTTATTAGTATTATCTTTATCATTGTTGTCTATATGTTTCTCTCATAACATATAGTCCAACTTTATAGTTAATAACATTAATATGATAGCTATTATTGGTATTTCTGTATTTTTTCATAGTAGCATTAGCTACTGGATTGTTACTTCTTTTATTAGTATTATCTTTATCATTGTTGTTATTATCGTGTTTTTCTTCTTAAAATGATTCCAAATATATTTATCAATACTAATGTGATAGCTATTATTGGTATTCCTGTATTTTTCATAGTAGCATTAGCTACTGGATTGTTACTTCTTTTATTAGCATTGTCTTTATCATTGTTGTTATTATCATTGTTTTTGGTTTCAAATTTAATTGAAGTTGGATTATTGTTGTAGTTTTCATCATCAGATGTGATTGTGATCACATGGTGGCCGTCATTGAGTTGATTGCTTGGTATATGGATTCTTCCAACACCAAGAATACTGGTGATGATATTTCCGATGTGTTTACCATCCAAATCAACATTAACTTTATAGTCAGGTATTGGATTGCCGTCTTCATCAGACACTGTGACAATCACATCAACAGATCCATCAGGATTTTTAACTACATCCATATCAACAATGACTTTACCTTTTACAACATTAAAAGTTGTAGTATTGGTACAACTAAAGTATTTATCGTTTCCTGCATAGTATACCACAGTATTAACACTTCCTGTATGAGTTGTTTTATAAGTAAGACTCCATCGACCATTAGAATCAGTAGTCAAAGAATAAACCTTACCATCAACAGTAACATTAATCAAAGCATTAGCTACAGGATTACCATTCTCATCAACAAGCACACCATCAATTATCATGGTTTTACCCACCTTAACAGTTCCA
>NZ_LWMW01000041.1 GCF_001639285.1 Methanobrevibacter cuticularis
ACACTATAATTAGCACTAAGATCACTCATATTAGTAATACCGAGCACATAATAATTATTCACAACTATATTACTCATAGTTGGTATGCCGTTGTAGCCATAGTAGTTATAATCAGCATTCACATTATAAATAATGTCACCAGAACTAATAGGAGCAGTCTGATTAAAGAACACATTATAGTTCACTTTCACATTAGGAGTATTAACACGAATAACACCAAATGTGTTGGAATTGTCTACAAAAATATTACCAACAATATCAGCACTAATAGTATTATTAGTACTATTAAGGAGATAGATTGCTCCACCAGCATTAGTTGCGGTGTTGTTTACAAAAGTGGAATTAAGAATAACAACACTAACAATAGTATTAGCGTCACTAGCTACATGAAATCCTCCACCATTAACTGCAGTGTTGTTTACAAAAGTGGAATTAGTAATACTAATATTACGATTAAATGCATTTATTGCTCCACCACCATTACTTGCAGTGTTGTTGTTGAAAGTAGAGTTATTTATATTAATTTTTGCAATGCCTCCTGTATAAACTCCTCCTCCTTTCCATCCTGAGTTACTACCTGTGAAAGTGGAATTACTTATATTAAAATATGACATATTATTATTACTAGTTAAATAAATTGTTCCTCCATTACTAGTTGCTGTATTATTAATAAAGGTAGAACCTATTATATTTAAACTAACAACATTATTAGAAGAACTAAAAAACACACCACCATTGCTTCCAGAATTATTAGTGAAATTAGAATTCATAATGTTTAAATTAACAGCACTATTAGACCCCCATAAAGTGATTACTCCTCCAGAGGATGCTGCATTGTTATTATCGAAAATAGAATCTGTTATATTAACATTACTAGTACCAATATATGTATTTTCAATAAAAATTACACCAGC
>NZ_LWMW01000042.1 GCF_001639285.1 Methanobrevibacter cuticularis
ACACTATAATTAGCACTAAGATCACTCATATTAGTAATACCGAGCACATAATAATTATTCACAACTATATTACTCATAGTTGGTATGCCGTTGTAGCCATAGTAGTTATAATCAGCATTCACATTATTATTCACATTAGTAGAAGTAATAGGAGTAGTCTGATTAAAGAATGCATTATAATTCACCCTAACACCAGGATAATTAACACGAATAACACCATTATTATTAGAATTACCTACAAAAATATTACCAACAATATCAGCATTAACAGTACCATTAGTACCATTAATGGTATAGATTGCTCCACCAGCATTAGTTGCGGTGTTGTTTTCAAAAGTGGAATTAAGAATATCAACACTAACAATACTATTAGCGTCACTAGTTACATGAATTCCTCCACCATTAGCTGCAGTGTTTTTTACAAAAGTGGAATTAGTAATATTAATATTATGATTAAATGCATATATTGCTCCACCACCATTACTTGCGTTGTTGTTGTTGAAAGTAGAGTTATTTATATTAATTTTTGCAATGCCTCCTGTATAAGCTACTCCTCCTCTCCATCCTACGTTACTACCTGTGAAAGTGGAATTACTTATATTAAAATATGACATATTATTACTACTAGTTAAATAAATTGTTCCTCCATTAGTAGTTGCTGTATTATTAATAAAGGTAGAACCTATTATATTTAAACTAACAACATTATTAGAAGAACTAAAAAACACGCCACCATTGCTTCCAGAATTATTAGTGAAATTAGAATTCATAATGTTTAAATTAACAACACTATTAGACCCCCATAAAGTGATTACTCCTCCAGAGGATGCTGCATTGTTATTATCGAAAATAGAATCTGTTATATTAACATTACTAGTACCAATATATGTATTTTCAATAAAAATTACACCAGC
>NZ_LWMW01000043.1 GCF_001639285.1 Methanobrevibacter cuticularis
GGCTCTGTAGAAATCATATTTTGATTTTTATGTTAAATGTTTTTGTGTGACGATATATGTTATAGCATAGATTTTTTAACTTAGTTTCTTTATTTCTTAGTCGGTCACTTCTACTTTGATTTTTATCTCCAAAAATTCTTTTTATGACTGATATTACTGTTTCTACTATGCTTCTTTGATGGTATTTTGGTTTGGTGAAGATAGATCTTGATCCTATTCTATATTTGCCTTTTTTAGCTCTTTTTTTAAGAGGTATTAGGCTGGATGCGTTTAATTCTTCATGTATAACTTTGTGTATTTCTTCACTATCATATGCTTTGTCTAAGCTGAATCCTATTGGTTTGTATTTTTTAGTTTTTCTTATGAGTGCTATTGCATCTTTGGAGTCGTGTCTTGGTCCTTTGGCTACCCTGTGTGTTAATATTATTTGAGTTCGTGTGTCTATTGCTATTTGGTTTTTTGTGTAGCTTTTTCTCCATTTTTTGCTTTGTTTTTTGATTTTATCAATATAATATCTGCTTGCTTGATCGCAAGAGTGTCCAGTTCCATCTAAAGCTACCCATGGATTATTAATATCAAATAATCCCACAATTTTATCCATTATTTCGCCTATAACTTCTGATTTTATTCGTTTAAAGAATTTTTGTAGTGTTGTGTAGTGTGGAATACTTTTTAAGTTGATTATAGAGCATATTTCTCCTGTTAATTGGATTGTTGAAGTAAAAAGGCGATAACCAAGTTTTAATCGCTTCATTAAACATATTAACGCCATTAATTGGGGTTGAGTATAAATATGTTTTGATTTTTCACAGGAATACTCTGATAAAGACATCTTAGCAATTTCAAAGGACACAAAGGTAAATTTTATTAACTCATTATCACATA